>CAMDEB010000077.1 GCA_945893085.1 Rhodoplanes serenus
AAAGGCGCGCTATCGGCGAAGACTGCCAAACTCATGGTGTTCAAGCTCGTCAACGCTGCCGCAAAATCATGGCGGCGATTAAATGGTGAAAACCAGTTGCCGAAAGTCGTCCTGGGCGTCAAATTCAAAAACGGAATCGAGATCACTGACATGCCGGATCACCACGCCGCCTGATCAACCCCGTCACCCAAAATCCAGCATAGCTCACGCGCGCGACCTTCTCGATCGACCGCCCACCGACGTAGGCGGTGATGATCATGCCGGCCCAATCCGCGACCAGGCCGGTAATGGGATCGGTGCTGCCGAGCCCGAGGACCTTGTCGATCACAAGCACCTTCCAGAAGTAGATGATGATAGGCAGCGCCAGCAGCGGCCGGACTATCGCGGTGTACCATCGGCCCTGCTCGGCGATGATGATGGCGGAGGCTTGCTTGCGCGCCTCGATCTCGGCCTCGATTTCCTTGGCGGCGAGATCGGCGGCGATCCGATCCTGCGTATTGGCGGCATCGAGCTTGGCCTTGTAGGCGTCGATCAGACCGTTAACGATGGGCCCGCCGATCAAGCTCACAAGCCAGGCCCACATAAAACTATGCCTGCTTGTCGGCGGCGGTTGCATCGGCGAGTTCTGCGCCGTGCCGCCTGTCGGCCAGATTGCGCAGGAACTGGAACAGCGCCGTGAGTGCTATCAGGACCAGCGGCCAGGCCCAGGACGGCATTTTTGAAGCAAGCGAGCTGACATCCACGCCGCTGACGATCGGCGCGAAGAAGTCGTAGCCCGTCACGGCGGCGCTCGCGGCAACCACGGCGGCGGATGAGAGCTTCTGCTTGATGCCCTTGAGCTTCTGGCGCAGTGCCGCCAGAACACTCTCGTCCTTGCCGTAGAGCTCACGAAACGCCGGACGGGATTGCAGGATTGGGCGAACCCAGAAGGCGTAGATCGCGACCAGCGTCGCAAACAGCATGACGGCCATCACCATGACTTTGTCTCCTTGGTCTTCAGGCGGCTTTGAGTTCGGGGATGAGCGGCGTATTGGGGATCGCGGCTTCCTGCCGGTGCTGGTGCCAGCGGTTCAGCGCGTAGATCGAGCCGCCCACGGCAACGCCGATGCCGCAACCGATCCCCGCGGTCTCCCAGGGGTGGGCCGCGACCCAATCCCAGAAGTTGCCGCCGGCAGCGACCGGCCCCGCTGCGCCAACGCCAACGATGATTTTCTTTGTGCCGGCTGGCGGCGGGACGGCGCCCTTGGCGGGCACGGCTTCGGTCGGCACAGGCCGTGGTGTTGGCACCTGCGCGGCAATCGGGCGGTCAGCGAGATGAAGAGAAAATGCCTTCACCTCGGCGACCCGCCGGCTCCACCCCGCGCCGAACACCGGCCAGGTCTTGAGACTTTTCAGGAAGCGCAGCCGCTCGTCGTTGATCGCGACGATGATTGCCTTGGCGTCACGTCGTGCAACCGCGCTCAGAACCTCATCGGTTACGACGTTGGTGTTGTCTGGCAGACCGACGACCCGGCGCAGCACTTTGCCGGCACGCCCAACGCCCGAATTGACGCAATAGTCGTAAACCGTGTCATCAACGCCCGCGGGCAATTCATCGCACCGCATCTTGTCCCAGTATTGAGTGCGATAAATGTCGGCGACCGCAGCGTCGGGCGCCTGCCAAACATCGGCTGGCAGCTTTCGCCTCGGGTGATGAGCAACATAGGTGGTCCATTCGCGCTGGATGATGCCGCGCGACGTTCTGCCACCAGGATCGCGGGGGTCATCGTCGTTGCCGCCTTCGTGAAGCAACAGCCGTCGCAATGCCTCGTCGTAGGTCGAAGCCGCCATTGTGATTCCTCCAGAAATACAAAAAAAGCCGCCCAGAGGGCGGCGCTGCGTCAGGGATCGATTGTGGGATGTCGTCAGGATCCGGCAGGCACGGCGGCGGCCGATGCCGAGGCCCTATTGGTTCTTGCTGGTGAAGTGCAGATATGCCCCAGCCGCCAACGCCGTGAGGATCGCGGTCGTAACAACCCGGGTGATGGTCTGCAGGATGGTGCGGCGGGTGGCCCGCCAGGCTTCGAGCAGACCGCGCAATTCCTGGACATCCCGGCCGGCGTCCTCATCATGGAGACCGACATTGGCGAGCGCCTTCTTGGCGCCCCGCTCGGCAGCGCGCTCGATCAACGTCTCGATTTCAGGTTCGGTCATTTTGGGTTCCTCAACAAGCGCCCGGCTCCGCGCATCACGGCATCACGTAGGCGACAACCCGGGACTGCGAATAAGTGCCCTCGCCGACACGGCGGCCGTGATTGCCTGAGATGATGACCGGATTGCCGTTTGCATCGACGGCGCTGACGATGCCGACATGTCCACCACCACGCCGCGAAAGCACCGCGATCGCTCCGAGCTCCGGTCCCGAGACGCGATGGCCATAGTCACGGAACGACATCGCGAGATCGGAGCCGGTTCCCCGATAACCCAGCCGATCGAGAACGAAGTTCATGAACCGCGCGCACCACAGCCGCGTCTTGCCGGTCGGATTGGTCCCAATCCATCGGCGAGCCTCAGCGACAAGCGCGGATGATCCAGCAGGATTGGCAGCAACATAATTCTGCGATGCGCCGGCCAACGGCGACAGTTCCACGGTGGACGGAGCCAGCGGATCGGCCATGTGGTAGGCGCATGACAAGAATTCGGTATTGATCTCAAAACGTTCCGACGGCGCCTGTTTTTTGCAATGCAACCCGTTGCAATGTTGCGAGTTATTCAGTCGGGAGGATCGCATATCAATGACCGTCCTCGGGTTCGTGGCCGCGGCTTGCGACTACGAGGGCCTGCCGCAAAATGATTGCATTAACAACTGATCGGACCGCTCGTGGCTTTGGACCTGCTCGATTTGCGCGATTTTGCGATTTTGCTCGATGTGGATGGCACCATCCTCGACATCGCTGAGACGCCGCATGAGGTCTATGTTCCCGAAACGCTGCTGCAAACGCTGGCACGGGTCCGCAAGCGGGCCGGCGGCGCCCTGGCGTTGGTGAGCGGGCGGCCGCTTGGCAACATCGATCTGCTGTTTGCGCCGCTGCGGCTGCCGGCGATCGGCGGACACGGAGCGGAGCTCAGGCCCGATCCCGAGGGCAATTCGTTTGAGCAGCGCGCGACCTTTCTCGATCGCGAGCTCAAGCGCAGGCTGATGGACATCGCGACGCGCTTTAAGGGCGTCGGCGTCGAAGACAAGGGCTATTCCGTCGCGCTGCACTATCGTCTGGCGCTCGAGCACGGACTGGACGTGGTCGATGCGGTGTTCCGCGTCTGCAAGGAGTTCCCGCCGGAGTCGTTCGAGCTTTTGACCGGCAAGGCCGTGATCGAGGTCAAGACCGTCGGCTTCGACAAGGGCACGGCGGTGCGCGAGCTGATGACCTATCCGCCGTTCACCGGGCGCGCGCCGATCTTCATCGGCGATGACACCACCGACGAGGCGGCGTTCGCGGTGGTGCCGGAGTTCGAGGGGCTTGCGATCTCGGTCGGACGCAAGGTGCCCGGTGTCGACGGCCGCTTCCAGTCGCCATCGGACGTGCGGCAATGGCTGGAACGCATCTCCCAAGACGCGGTCGTGCCGTCATGACGGATTTTGGGCTCGATCTTGCCATCATCGGCAACGGCCGCACGGCCGCGCTGGTCGATCCGCATGGCCGCGTGGTCTGGTGGTGCTATCCGCGCTTCGACAGAGATCCGATCTTCTGCCGGCTGGTGGCCGGCGACGAGGAGAAGGGATTCTTCGACGTCGTGCTCGACGGCATGGTCGCCTATCAGTCGGAGTACCAGCGCAACACCGCAACCGTCGTCACGGTGCTCACCGACGCCCAGGGCGGGGCGGTGCGGATCACCGACTTTGCCCCGCGCTATCAGAATTTCGGCCGGGTGTTTCGGCCGCCGCAACTGGTCCGCATCATCGAGCCGATCGCGGGGCTGCCGCGCATCACCATCCGATTGCGGCCGACCTACAATTACGGCACGCCGGTCACGCAACGCTCGCCCGGCAGCAATCACATCCGCTATTGGGTCGGCGACACCATCATCCGGCTCACCACCGACGCGCCGCTCTTCTATATCGAGCGTGAGGCGCCTTTCGTGCTCAATCGTAAGGTCAATCTCGTGCTCGGCAACGACGAGCCGTTCCCGGGCGAGCTTGCGGCCACCTGCCGCGAATTTTGCGACCGCACGCGCGATCATTGGATGGACTGGGTGCGGCGGCTGTCGATCTCCTACGACTGGCAGGAGCCGATCATCCGTGCCGCGATCTCGCTCAAGCTCTCCAGCTTCGACGACACCGGGGCGATCATCGCCGCGCACACCACCTCGATCCCCGAAGCGCCGGGCTCCGGCCGCACTTGGGACTACCGCTTCTGCTGGTTGCGCGACGCTTATTTTGTCGTGAAGGCGCTCAACCGGATCGGTGCGACGCAGACGATGGAGGACTTCATCTCCTACATCCTCGGCATCGCCGCCAACCAAAGCCAGGCGTTGCGTCCGGTCTACGGCATCGTCCCGATGGATTCGATGGAGGAGCGGATCGCGCCGCAGCTCAAGGGCTATCGCGGCGACGGTCCGGTGCGCATCGGCAACGCCGCGGCCTTGCAGGACCAGAACGACACCTATGGCAGTATTATCCTCGCCGCCATGCCGATGTTCTTCGACCAGCGGCTGCCGCGGCCGGGCGACGAGGCGCTGTTTCGCCTGCTCGAACCGCTCGGCGAGAAGGCTGCCGAATTGGCGCTCCAGCCGGATTCCGGAATCTGGGAGTTCCGTGGCCGCCGCCGCGTCCACACCCATTCGGCCGCGATGTGCTGGGCCGGCGTCAACCGGCTGGCTGCGATCGCCGCGCGGCTCAACTTCACCGACCGCGCCGCCTATTGGAACGACAAGGCCGATGCGGTGCAGAAGGCTCTGCTCGAACAGGCCTGGAATCCGCAGCGCAACGCCTTCACGGCGGGGGTCGGAACCGACGATGTCGATGCGAGCGTGCTGCTGTTGCCGGAGCTAGGCATGGTCGAGCCCGACGATCCGCGTTTCATCTCCACGGTCGCTGCGGTCGAGCGCGAGCTGCTGCGCGAGAAGCACGTCATGCGCTATGCCAGTTCCGACGACTTCGGGCTGCCGGAGACGGCCTTTCTGATTTGCCGGTTCTGGCTGATCGACGCCTGGTGGTCGATCGGCCGCCGCGAGGAGGCGCGCGAATTGTTCCTCGACGCGCTGCGGCATCGCAACCGCTACGGCTTGTTGTCCGAGGACATTCATCCGCAGACCGGAGCGCTATGGGGCAATTTCCCGCAGACCTATTCGATGGCCGGCCTGATACTGACGGCGATGCGTCTGTCGCGTAGTTGGGAGGATCGCTATTGGCGCGGGTAGTGGTGGTATCGAACCGCGTGGCGGTTCCCAGCGGGGACGGCAGCGCGCGAGCGGGCGGCCTGGAGGTCGCGCTGCGTTCGTTTCTCAAGCGGAACCACGGCGTCTGGTTCGGCTGGAGCGGACGCCTGGCCGCGAAAACCGACGTCGACACGCGCTCGGTCGAGCACGCCGGCGTGACCTATATCACCACGGATCTCACCCGGTCGGACTACCAGGAATATTACAACGGCTTCGCCAACCGCATGCTGTGGCCGATCCTGCATTACCGGCTCGATCTCGCGGAGTTCCTGCGGCGCGATCTCACCGGCTACCTGCGGGTGAACGACCATTTCGCCGAGCAGTTGCACAACGTGCTGAAGCCCGACGACGTCATCTGGGTTCATGATTATCATCTGCTGCCGCTGGCGAAGGCTTTGCGCGATCGCGGCCATCAGAACCGCATCGGATTTTTTCTGCACGTGCCGTTTCCGCCGCCGGAAATCCTGACCGCGCTGCCGAAGCACGAGCGCGTCATTTTGAGCCTCTGCCACTACGACATGGTCGGATTCCAGACCGAAGGCGACGCCGGAAATTTTGCAAGCTACCTGAGCGAAGAATGCCGGATGCCGAGCCGCAACCCGCGCACGTTCATCGCCGGCCAGCGGACCGTGCGGCTGGGCGCGTTCCCGGTCGGCGTCGAGACCGCCGAGTTCAACCGGCTGGCGCGGCGCACGGCGCGCTCGCCATTCGTACAGGAGGTGCTGGCGAGCCTGTCGGAACGCGCGATGATCATCGGCGTCGACCGGCTCGACTATTCCAAGGGGCTCGGGCTTCGCATGGAGGCGTTCGAACGCTTCCTCGCCGATCATCCGCAGTGGCGCGGCGCCGTGACCTATCTGCAGATCACGCCGCGCAGCCGTTCCGAGATCAAGGAATACGCCGCGATGGAGCGGGCGATCAGCGAAACCGTGGGCCACGTCAACGGCCGCTTCGGCGAAGCCTCCTGGACGCCGATCCGCTACGTCAATCGCGCCCACAGCCGCTCGGCGCTGGCTGGACTGTATCGCTCGTCGCGCGCCGCGCTGGTGACGCCGCTGCGCGACGGCATGAATCTCGTGGCCAAGGAGTTCGTCGCGGCGCAGGACGCCGAAGACCCCGGCGTCCTCATCCTCTCGCGATTTGCCGGCGCGGCGGTGGAATGCCAGGCGGCGCTGCTGGTCAACCCCTACGATCCGGAAGCGGTCGGCAACGCGATCGCGCAGGCGCTGTCCATGCCGCTCGAAAAGCGCTGCGGCCGCCACGGCGAACTGGTCAAGGTGCTGACGGAAAACGACATCAAGTTCTGGGGCGAGCGCTTCATCGAGGCACTGACGCGGCCGGTGGGCGAACTGGCGGCGGCTTAGCTAAAGCGTGAAGTCGACAATCACCTTGATGTCGCCCGCCTCGTGATCGAGCGCTTCGTGCCAGCGTGCGAGCGGCACGCGCCGTGAGATCAGCCGGCCGAGCCAATCCTTGTCGGCGCGCGCGAGCGCGTCCGCCGCCATCTCGTAGTGCATGCGGTTGGCGTTGACGGCGCCGAACACCACGTCGTTGTTGAGCACCATGTGGCGATTGAAGCGGCCGATGTCGAAACTCGCCGCATGGTCGCCGCCGATGCCGGCGAGGCAGACGATCCCGCTCGGCGCGGTGCGGCCCAGCACCTGCGCGATCACTGCCGGCGCGCCGGTGCATTCGATCACGATGTCAGGATCGAGCCCGGCAACGTCAGCCAGCGTGCCGGCATGGTGCGTACCGCCGAGATCGCGGATCAGCTTGGGCTTCGGTCCGTCGCTGCGGCGATCGAACACATGGACCTCGTAGCCGCGTTGCACGCCGAACAGCGCCGCCAGCAGCCCGATCGGGCCGGAGCCGGCGACCAGCACTCGCCGCGGCTGCCATGAGTTGAAACGCCGGCCGATGCGCGCGATGTGATCCCAGGCTTTGGCGACGATGCTGGTTGGCTCCATCAGCACGCCCAGCACGCCCGGCATCGGTTGCAGCTTCAGCGCGAATTCCGGCTCGATGCGGAAACGCTCCGCGCCGTAGCCGTGACGCCCCTTGATGCCGCGCTCGGTGTAGCCGCCGTTGCGGCACATGTCCCACTCGCCGCCGCCGCAGGCCGGGCACGGTACCGGATCGGGCCGACGCACGATGCCAACGATCTGATCGCCCGGTGCGAATCCGCTCTCAGGCGGCGCCGCGATCACTTCGCCGAGCGATTCATGACCAAGCACCAGACGTTCGCCCGCCGCAGGCGCCTCGCCATACGCGCCGGAGACGATTTCCCGATCGGTGCCGCAGACGCCGAGCGCCAGCGTGCGCACCAGCACGGCGCCGTCGGTCAAAGGCGGCTCGGGGACCTCGTCGAGTCGCGCCGAGTTCAGGACACCGGGAAGAACGGTGATCGCGCGCACGGTTTCAAATCCTCTTCGGAACGGAAAGATGTTGGCGATCAAACAGTTCTGCGGTCAGTCCGTTGACGCCGAGAGAGCGGAAAGGTTCCCGCGAGCGCCGGCCCTGGTGCGACAATTCGACCTGGACTAGAATCGCGTCATCGGCACCGTTGATCGCCGCAAAGATTTCGAACTTGGGGAGAGCACGATGGCGCGCAAGGATTCGGGCCTGAGGGTCGACCGTCGCAGGTTCCTGGCGGGCGTAGCGGTGGCGGGCGCCGCGAATGCGGTGACGCCGACGGGTGCCCAGGCTGCAACGGTCGTGGGTGATGCTCCCGTGCAGGCGCGGCCGTCCGCCCTGCCGCCTTCGGCGAAAATGGCCGCGGCCGAGACCGGAACGCCGAAGGCGCTCGCGCAATCGCAGCGTCCGGATGGCTCCGACTTCATGGTCGACGTCATCAAGACGCTCGACATCGAATATCTGCCGTCCAATGCCGCGTCGAGTTTCCGCGGCCTGCACGAGTCGCTCGTCAACTACGGCAAGAACAAGAAGCCCGAGTTCCTCACCGTCAATCACGAGGAAATCGGCGTCGCCATGGGGCACGGCTACTTCAAGGTTACCGGCAAGCCGATGATGACGCTGGCGCACGGCACGGTCGGCCTGCAGCACGCCTGCATGGCGATGTACAACGCCTGGTGCGACCGCGTGCCGGTGATCATGGTCGGCGGCAATCACCTCGAAGCGTCGATGCGTCCGCCGGGAGTGCCGACCTTCCACTCGGCGCAGGACATCAACGCGCTGGTGCGCGATTTCACCAAGTGGGACGACACGCCGGTCTCGCTCAATCATTTCGCCCAGTCGATGGTGCGCGCCTACAAGATCGCGATGACGCCGCCCTACGGGCCGGTCGCGATCGCGCTCGACGGCGATCTGCAGCAGGAGCCGATCAAGAACGGCGAGAAGCTGTCGATCCCGCGCTACGTGCCGACCTCGCCGCCGCAGGGCGACACCGGTGCGGTGCGTGAGGCGGCGCAACTCCTCGCCAACGCCGAGCGCCCGGTGATCGTGGTGGATCGCACCGCGCGGACGGCGAACGGCATCAAGCTGCTGATCGAGCTCGCCGAGCTGCTGC
This sequence comes from Rhodoplanes serenus, assembly GCA_945893085.1. GTDB lineage: Bacteria > Pseudomonadota > Alphaproteobacteria > Rhizobiales > Xanthobacteraceae > Z2-YC6860. The sequence continues at coordinate 8,942 of CAMDEB010000077.1, forward strand.
AATGCCCGGTGGTCGATCGCGGCGCGCGCATGAACTTCCCGAAGACCCATCATCTCAGCCGTGCGCCGGGCGTGGTCGGCCAGGCCGATGTGATCATCGGGCTCGAGCTTTCCGACTTCTGGGCCACGGTGAACGCCTGGGTCGACAACGGCGAGGGCGGCCACGGCGTCAACGAGTCCCGGATCAAGGACGGCACCAAGCTGATCAGCATCAACTCGTCCGATCTGCTAACCAAGGCGAACTACCAGGACTTCCAGCGCTTCCAGGTCGTGGACGTCCACATGGCGGCGGATGCCGAAGCGACGCTGCCGGCGTTGATCGAGGCGGTGCGCTCGGCGATCCCGGCCAGCAGCAAGGCCGCGATCCAGCGGCGCGGTGAAGCCTCGCGCAAGGCCAAAGCGGAAGCGCGCCAGCGTAACCTTGCGGCCATGGCTGTCGGCTGGGATGCGAGCCCGATCTCGACCGCGCGCTTGACCATGGAGCTGTGGGCGCACATCAAGGATCTGGACTGGTCGATGGTCGGCTCCGACCGCCAGATGAGCTCCTGGCCGTCGCGGATCTGGCCGATGGAGAAGCACTATCACCATCTCGGCCATTCCGGCGGTTTCGGGCTCGGCTACAACCTCTCCGCTGCGGTGGGAGCCGCGCTTGGCAACAAGCCGCACGGCCGGTTCTCGGTCAATCTGCAGCCCGACGGCGATTTCATGTATGCGCCGGGAGCGCTGTGGACGTCGGCGCATCACAACATCCCGATGCTGACCGTGATGCACAACAACCGCGGCTATCACCAGGAGGTGATGCACGTGCAGCGCCTGTCGAACCGGCGCAACCGGGTCGCCGCGCTAGGCAAGACCTCGGGCCCGATCGGCACCTCGATCGAGGCGCCGGACATCGACTACGGCAAGCTCGCCTCGTCGATGGGTGTGGCGGGCTTCGGCCCGGTCAAGGATCCGAACGAGCTTGGGCCGGTGCTCAAGCGTGCGGTCGAGGTCGTCAAATCCGGCACGCCCGCGCTGGTCGATGTCTGGACGCAGCCGCGCTAAGGGAGCGAGCCATGGTTGGCGTTGTTCGCGTGGGCATGGCGGCGCTCGCCGCAAGCCTCCTGATCGGGACCGGCGCCGCGCTCGCGGTGTCGGCCGAGAACGGCAAGAAGGTCTACATGGCGGTCGGCTGCTGGGGCTGCCACGGCACCGTGGGGCAGGGCGGCGTGACCGGGCCGAAGCTCGCTCCCGATCCGATGCCGTACGAGACGTTCTCGGCGTTCGTGCGCACCACCAATCGCACGATGCCGCCCTATCGCGAGCCGGTGCTTTCGAACTCCGACCTCGCCGACATCTATGCCTATCTGCAGACGGTGCCGAAGCCGCCGGATTACAAGAGCATTCCGCTGTTGAATCAGTAGGGCGCGACCCGTCTATCTCTGGATTGTCATGCCCGCGAAGGCGGGCATCCAGTCTTCTCGACAGCTCGGTGGTTACTGGATCGCCCGCCTTCGCGGGCGATGACAGTTGAGAAGACCGAGGAGACGAAGCTCAGTGGCTTTGGCCAGCCGCCTCGAGCCGCTCCCGGTCGAACCCCGCCACCCGCTGGTAGCGCTTGAGCAGGCCGGCGAGTTCGTCCTGGCTGATCACGTCGTCGATGCTGCGGAACGGCTTGTCGCCAGTGCGCTTGTAGACCTCCTCCAGCACCGCATCGGGCGGCTGGCTGCGGTTGGTCAAAACCACCTGCGTGGTCGGCGGCAGGCGGCGGTCTTCGTAAGCCTTGAGTGCGGCGACCGGCTCCGGGATGCGCGCGAGGCAGTCGGCGAGCGCGCCGCAATCGAGGATCGCCTGTGCGCCGCCGTTGGCGCCGCGCGGCTGCATCGGATGCGCGGCGTCGCCGAGCAGCGTGACGCGGCCGTGCGACCAGCGCGGCAATGGATCCTGGTCGACCATCGGATATTCCAGGATCTGGTCGGCCGCACGGCACATCGCCGGCACGTCGAGCCAGTCGAAGCGCCAGTCCTCGATTGCGCCGATGAAATCCTCGAGCTTGCCCTGCCGGTTCCAGTCGCGCTGCTGGATCGGGGTTTCCTGCTCGATGTCGCAGACCCAGTTGATGAGCTGGCGTCCCCGTGCGTCGATGTTGTCGCGGATCGGGTAGATCAAGACCTTGGCCGGCTTGTGCCAGCCGATACGCACGAAGGTCGTGCCGTCGAGGAACGGCTTCCAGCGCGTCACGCCGCGCCACATGTTGAGGCCGGAGTAGCGCGGCGGGCCTTCATCGGGGAAAAACTGCTTGCGGGTGACGGAGTGCATGCCGTCGCAGGCGATCACCACCGCGCCGCGTTGCGAGGGCAGCTTTTCCTTCGTCGCCGGGTTTTCGAAATGCGCGGTGGCGCCGTGGTCGTCCTGCTCGACGCCGGTGCAGCGGTGGCTGGTGACGACGCGATCGGCGCCGGCGCGCTCGGCAAACGCCTTGAGCAGCACCATCTGCAGATCGCCGCGGTGGATCGAGAACATCGGCCATTCGTAGCCGCCATAGCGCCCGCAAGGATCGTTGTAGATCAGTTGCCCGAAGCGGTTGTAGTAGCCGATCTTGGTGGTGGTGATCGCGACCTGGGCGAGCGCCTGCTGCAGGCCGAGCTCGGTCAGTTCCTTGCTGGCATGCGGCAGCAGGTTGATGCCGACGCCGAGCGGCTTGATCTCGGGCGCCGCCTCGTAGATCCGGCAGGGGATGCCGGCCTGATGCAGCCGCAGCCCGAGCGTCAGCCCGCCGATGCCCGCGCCGACGATCACGACGTCCATTTATTGTCCCCGACCCATGATTGATCTCAAGCTATTGCTACAACGAGGCAAGGATCAATAAAGCCCGGCCCCGCGCCCGGTGTTTTTGGTATACCATTGGAAACACTATATAATCTCCGACATATGTAATACTATTACACCGTGGCGTGGTCCTGCGCTATGAAGAGCAGAAACGCGAGGCAAATGGTAATGACAGTGATGCGGCGTAACAGGGCGGGATGGCGGCTGGGGCGGCGAGGCGGCGCGACTGCCGCGCGACTTTGCGGCGTTCTCATTACGCTGTTGGCCGGCGCCGCCTGGGCCCAGGACAGCTCGGCGGATCTCGCCGCCGCTCCGCTGATCGGCTCGGCGACGCTGCCCCGCGATCTTTCGCCCATGGGCATGTTCCTCAACGCGGACATCGTGGTGCAGGCGGTGATGCTGGGCCTCTTGTTCGCCTCGCTGGTGACCTGGACGGTCTGGCTCGCCAAGACCATCGAGCTGCTCTCGGCGAAGCGGAAAGCGCGCCAAGGTGTGCACGTGCTGCAGGAGGTTCGCTCGCTGGCGGACGCGATCCACCAACTTGGAGCCGGCAAGGATACGATCGCGAAGCTGGTGCGCGCGGCCGGCACTGAAGTCCGTCTCTCGGACAACATGAGCGGCGAGGGCTTGAAAGAGCGGGTGGCATGGCTGCTCGAACGGATCGAGGGCTCGGCCAGCCGGCGCGTCGGACGCGGCATGGGCGTGATCGCGACCATCGGCGCGACCGCGCCGTTCGTCGGCCTGTTCGGCACCGTCTGGGGCATCATGAACAGCTTCATCGGCATCTCGAATGCCCACACCACCAATCTTGCGGTGGTCGCGCCGGGCATCGCCGAGGCGTTGCTGGCAACCGCGCTCGGCCTGTTCGCCGCCATTCCCGCCGTGGTGATCTACAACGTGTTCGCGCGCTCGATCGGCGGCTATCGCGCGCTGCTGGGGGACGCATCCGCGCTGGTGATGCGGCTGGTGAGCCGCGACAGCGAGCGCGGCCATATGCCGCTCGCGCGCGCCGCGGAGTAAATCCATGCCGATCCGCCTGGCGCACGACGACAACGAGTTCGCTGAGACTCACGAGATCAACGTCACGCCGTTCATCGACGTGATTCTGGTGCTGCTGATCATTTTCATGATCGCGGCGCCGCTGGCGACCGTTGACGTGGCGGTCGACCTGCCGTCCTCGACCGTCGAGCCGCAGCCGCGGCCCGACAAGCCGGTGTTCCTCTCGGTCAAGCCCGACCTCTCGCTCGCGCTCGGCGAAGAGCCGATTTCGCGCGACGGTTTGGCGGCCGCACTCGCGAGTGCGACCAAGGGCAATCGCGATGAGCGCATCTTCCTGCGCGCCGACCGAGCGGTGAACTACGGCGACGTCATGGCGGTGATGAACGCGCTGCGCGCCGCGGGCTATTTGAAGATCGCCTTGGTCGGGCTTGAGGCCCGGGAACAGAAATAGCGGCAGGCTCATGGCGGCGCCGGCGATCGCGGTTTTCGAATACGACAACGGGTGGGATTTCACGCGCTGGAGCGGTGCGGCGGCGATCGTGCTGGCGGCCCATGTCGGGCTTGCCGGCACCTACATGCTGTTGCGCGCCGCGCAACCCCAGGGCGCGGTGATGACTCCGGCCGTGATCATCGATCTGTCCCCCATGCCGGTCGCGCCGGCTTCGCCGCTCGACGTCGCGCCCGGACCGGAAATGGTGGAGGCGCAGCAGCCACCCGAACCGCAACGGCTTGAGCCTCCGCC
>CAMDEB010000078.1 GCA_945893085.1 Rhodoplanes serenus
CGGCTGCGCCATCCTGGAGGCGATCCGCCGCGCGTTTCCTTGCGAGCGGCTGCGCGTCGCCGACCGGGGGCTGCGCGAGGGCATGCTGGTGCAGATGATGCGCGAGGACGGGGTGTGGGGCGGTGCGGAAGCGGGGGCATCGTGAGCACGGTGCGCGGCGGCGCCGGCAAGGGTGGGCGCGGCGAGCGCGAGCTCAAGGTGCGGGTGAAGACCGGCAAGAACCGCTCGCTGTCATCCAAGCTCTGGCTCGAACGCCAGCTCAACGACCCGTACGTGGCGCGCGCCAAGCGCGAAGGCTATCGCTCGCGCGCCGCCTACAAGCTGATCGAGATCGACGACAAGCATCATGTGCTGAAAGCGGGCGCGCGGGTGCTCGACCTCGGCGCCGCGCCCGGCGGCTGGAGCCAGGTGGCGCGGCAGCGCGTCGGCGGCAAAGGCCGCGTGGTCGCGATCGACATTCTGGAGATGGACGACGTTGCCGGCGTCGATTTCACCCAGCTCGATTTCCTCGATCCGGCGGCGCCGGACAAGCTCAAGGCGATGCTCGGCGGTCCGGCCGACGTGGTGCTGTCCGACATGGCGGCGAACGCCACCGGCCATCGGCAGACCGATCATCTCAAGATCATGGCGCTGGTCGATGCCGGCGCGGAATTCGCCCGCGAGGTGCTCAGGCCCGGCGGCGCGTTCTTGGCGAAGGTGATCCAAGGCGGCACCGAGAACGAACTGCTCGCCATGCTCAAGCGCGATTTTACCAGCGTCAAGCACGTCAAGCCGGCGGCGAGCCGGGCGGATTCCGCCGAGCTTTACGTGGTCGCGACCGGATTCCGTCAGCCCATGCGCTGAACGTCGGTGGACGACGCGGGATTGCGCCCCAGATCGGTCTATGAATCCGTCCCCGGGAGTGCTACCCACCATCGCCAACCCATAAAGCGGGCCGCCGAATCGGGCGAGGACATTTTCCTCGCGAAAGTCCGATCATCCTTCGTTCGGCGGGCCGCGAGAGCCCGCGCGGGCGGATTGGAATTGGCGATGGCTGCGAAGATCAATTCGGCTCCCCCCGAGGCATTCACCTTCGACGACGTGCTGCTCAAGCCCGGCCTGTCGGATGTGTTGCCGTCCGAGGTCGATATCCGCACCCGCATCACCCGCGAGATCGCGCTCAACACGCCGATCATCGCCTCCGCCATGGACACGGTGACCGAGTCCAAGATGGCGATCGCCATGGCGCAAGCCGGCGGCATCGGCGTCATTCACCGCAATCTCGAACCCGCCGAGCAGGCGGCGCAGGTGCGCCAGGTCAAGAAGTTCGAATCCGGCATGGTGGTGAACCCGCTCACCATCCATCCGGACGCGACGCTCGCGGACGCCTTTGCGTTGATGAAAGAGAATTCCATTTCCGGCATCCCGGTGGTGGAGGGCGGTGGCAACGGCAAGGCGGGCAAGCTCGTCGGCATCCTCACCAACCGCGACGTGCGCTTTGCGACCGATCCGCGCCAGAAGGTCGCCGGGCTGATGACCAAGGACCTGATCACGGTCCACGAAAATGTCGGACAGGACGAGGCCAAGCGCCTGCTGCATCAGCACCGCATCGAGAAGCTGCTGGTGGTCGATGCGCAATACCGCTGCGTCGGGCTGATCACGGTGAAGGACATCGAGAAGGCGGTGGCCAATCCCAACGCCTGCAAGGACGAGCAGGGCCGTCTGCGGGTCGCGGCCGCGACCAGCGTCGGCGACAAGGGCTTCGAGCGCACCGAGCGATTGATCGAAGCCGGCGTCGATCTTGTGGTGGTCGACACCGCGCATGGTCATTCCCGGCACGTGCTCGACGCGGTCAACCGCATCAAGCGGCTTTCGAACAAGGTGCAGGTGGTGGCCGGCAATGTCGCGACAACCAGCGGCGCGCAGGCGCTGATCGATGCCGGCGCCGACGCCATCAAGGTCGGCATCGGCCCGGGCTCGATCTGCACCACGCGGATGATCGCCGGCGTCGGTGTGCCGCAGCTCACCGCCATCATGGATGCGGTCGAAGCCGCGCAGAAAAGCAATATTCCGGTGATCGCCGACGGCGGCATCAAGTATTCCGGCGATCTCGCCAAGGCGCTGGCTGCCGGCGCCGACGTCGCGATGGTCGGCTCGCTCTTGGCGGGCACCGACGAAACCCCGGGCGAGGTGTTCCTCTTTCAGGGCCGCTCCTACAAGAGCTACCGCGGCATGGGCTCGGTCGGAGCGATGGCGCGCGGCTCGGCCGATCGCTACTTCCAGCAGGACATCAAGGACGCGCTCAAGCTGGTGCCGGAGGGCATCGAGGGCCAGGTGCCCTACAAGGGCCCGGTGGCGACGGTGCTGCACCAGCTTGCCGGCGGCTTGCGCGCGGCGATGGGCTACGTCGGTGCGAAAGACCTCGACGACTTCCACAAGAAGGCGGAGTTCGTCCGCATCTCCTCGGCCGGCCTGCGCGAAAGCCACGTTCACGACGTCACCATCACCCGCGAAAGTCCGAACTATCCGAGCCGGGCGTGAGCCGGAAGCCATCGTCGAACGATCCCTTCGCCAAGGTGCGCGAGGCGACGCTGGCACATCGCTCGAAGCATGGCTGCGGCGCCTGGCCCTATGACAACGGGCCGCTGCTTGGCGTGATCGCCGGCGCGGCCGATGCCAGGCGCATTCTCGAGCTCGGCTGCGCGCTCGGCTACACCTCGCTCAGCTTCGCGCATGGCGCGCCGAAGGCGAAAATCGACACGGTCGAGCGCGACCCGGAGCATGTGCGGCTGGCGCGCGAGAACATCGCCGCAGCCGGCATGGCCAAGCGCATCACCGTGCACGAAGGCGATTACGCCAAGGTGCTGCCGACGCTGGAGGAGGGCTACGACTTAGCCTTTTTCGACGGCCATTCGCCGGTGCCGGCGCTGCACACGGCGCTGCGCAAGCTGCTGCGGACCGGTGGCGTTCTCATCACCGCCAACCTCAACCATGGCGGGACGGCGGATGCCGTGCACGACGCGCTGTTCGACGGCAAGTCCTGGCACAGCACGCTGCTCGACGAGGACGGCGAGACCGCGATCAGCATCAAGCTTTAGTTTCCGGGTGCGATTGCAACCGGCGGCGCCAGGACATAGCTCAATGGCCGACGCACCGCGCCTCAGACGGCGCTTTGCTTGGCGTGCGCCCGCCGCTAGAAGGACTGAAGCCGCCTCGCTGCTGAGGATGCAAGAGGCGTCTGCCTCCCGGAGCCCGCCATGTCGATCCAGATGATCCTCGCGCCGCTGTTCGTCCAGGTGCTGCTCACCTTGGGCGTCATGTATGCGCTGGCCATCCGCCGCTTCGGCGCGGTGCGCGCTGGCGAGGTGCGCGGGCCGGTGTCGTTGCGCGAACCGAACTGGCCGCCGGGCGCGTTGCAGGCGGGATACAACTACCAGAACCAGTTCGAGCTGCCGGTTCTGTTCTTTGTGCTGACGATCCTGGCAATCCAGACCAAGCACGCCGATCTGCTGTTCGTGCTGCTGGCCTGGGTGTTCGTCACCCTGCGCGTCCTCCATGCCGTGGTTCATCTGACCAGCAACACGATCAAGGTTCGCGGTGGGCTATTCATCGCCGGGGCGATCGTGCTGACGATCATGTGGGTCATCTTCATCGTCCGCATCATGCTCGCGCTTCCATGACCCCGGGCGCACGTCTTGCCGCCGCGATCGAGGTCCTCGCCGACATCGACGATCGGCGCCGGCCCGCCGCCGATGCGCTGAAGGACTGGGGGCTACGGCATCGCTTTGCCGGCTCCGGCGACCGCGCCGCGATCGCCGGCATCACCTACGATGCGCTGCGCCGGCGCTCGTCCACCGCCTGGATCATGGGCGAGAACACGCCGCGCGCGATCGTCATCGGCATGCTGCAGCGTGAGCGCGGGCTCGATGTCGATGCCATCGCGCGGCTGGTCGACGGCTCGGGCCATTCGCCGCCGCCGCTGACCGAGGCGGAGCGCGCGCGGCTCGCCGCCGCCGATCTCAGCGGCGCGCCGCCGCACGTGCTTGGCGATTACCCGGAATGGCTCGACCCGCATTTCGCCCGCGTGTTCGGCGACGACCGTGCGGAGGAGGGCGCGGCGCTGGCGTCGCGCGCGCCGCTCGACCTGCGCGTGAACACGCTCAAGGGCGACCGCGCTGACGCATCGAAAGCGCTTGCCGATCTCGCCGCCGAGCCGACGCGCTGGTCGCCGAACGGTTTGCGGATCAAGCTCAAGGCCGAAGCGAAAAGCCCGGCTGTCCACGCCGAGCCGGCCTATCTCAAGGGTCTGATCGAGGTGCAGGACGAGGGCTCGCAGCTCGCGGCGCTGTTGGCGGGCGCCAAACCAGGCGAGCAGGTGATCGACCTCTGCGCCGGCGGTGGCGGCAAGACATTGGCGCTGGCCGCGGCGATGGAGAACCGCGGCCAGCTCTATGCCACCGACGACGACAAGCGGCGCCTCGCCCCGATCCACGACCGGCTCACCCGCTCGGGCGCGCGCAACGTCCAGGTCCGCACCCCGAAGTCGGTCGGTACCGAGATCGCCGATCTGGCAGGCCGCATGGACCTGGTGCTGATCGACGCGCCCTGCACCGGCACCGGAAGCTGGCGCCGCAACCCGGACGCCAAATGGCGGGTCCGGCCGGGCGCGCTCGAACAGCGGCTCAAGGAACAGGCCGAAATCCTCGACCGCGCCGCGCCGCTGGTGAAGCCCGGCGGCCGCATCGCCTACGTCACCTGCTCGGTTTTGCCCGAGGAAAATGGCGATCAGGTGCGCGGCTTTGTCGGCCGGCACCCGGAATTTTCCGTGGAAAAGCCCACCGCGGTGGCCAACTCGCTCGGCGAGCGTGGCTATCTATTCCAGCGGGCGGCGCTGCTGTCGGAGGAGGGGCTGCTGATGACCCCACGCCGCACCGACACCGACGGGTTTTTTGTGAGCATCCTGCGGCGATCAGCATGATTTCGGCGGCAAAAGCTCGACAGGCGGAGGCGGAGTCCCTAGAACCCGCTATGGACCCCTACGACAAGATTCTGCACGACAAGATTCTCATTGTCGATTTCGGCTCCCAGGTGACGCAGCTGATCGCGCGCCGGGTGCGGGAAGAAAAGGTCTATTCCGAGATCGTGCCGTACCAGAAAGCGGCCGAAGCCTTCGCGCGGATGAAGCCGAGAGCCGTGATCCTGTCCGGGGGGCCGGCGTCGGTGCTGGACAAGGGCGCGCCGCTTGCGCCGCCCGAACTCTATGAAGCGGGCGTGCCGATCCTCGGCATCTGCTACGGCGAGCAGGCGATGGCCTACCAGCTCGGCGGCAAGGTGGAAGCCGGGCACCATCGCGAGTTCGGCCGCGCCGAGGTCGAGGTCACCGACAACACGCCGCTGTTCGAGGGCGTGTGGACCAAGGGGCAGCGCTATCCGGTCTGGATGAGCCACGGCGATCGCGTCACCGAGTTGCCGAAGGGCTTCCGCGTGGTCGGCACCTCGGAGAACGCGCCGATCGCCATGATCGCCGACGACAAGCGCAAGTTCTACGCCACGCAATTCCATCTCGAGGTCATGCACACGCCGCAGGGCGCGGCGCTGATCCGCAACTTCGTGCGCAAGATCGCGCAGTGCGCCGGCGACTGGACGATGCGCGCGTTCAAGGACGAGGCGATCGAGAAAATCCGCAAGCAGGTCGGCAAGGGCCGGGTGATCTGCGGGCTTTCGGGCGGCGTCGACTCTTCGGTTGCGGCGTTGCTGATCCACGAGGCGATCGGCGATCAGCTCACCTGCGTGTTCGTCGACCACGGGCTCTTGCGGCTCAATGAGGGCAAGAGCGTCGTCGAGCTGTTCCGCAACCACTACAACATCCCGCTGGTCCACGTGAACGCGTCGGCGCAGTTCCTCGGCGCGCTGTCGGGCGTCAGCGACCCGGAGCAGAAGCGCAAGACCATCGGCAAGCTGTTCATCGACGTGTTCGAAGCCGAGGCGAAGAAGATCGGCGGCGCGGAATTCCTGGCGCAGGGCACGCTCTATCCCGACGTGATCGAGAGCGTGTCGTTCACCGGCGGTCCGTCGGTGACGATCAAGTCGCACCACAACGTCGGCGGCCTGCCGGCGCGCATGAACATGAAGCTGGTCGAGCCGCTGCGCGAACTGTTCAAGGACGAGGTCCGTGCGCTCGGCCGCGAGCTCGGCCTGCCGGACGTGTTCGTCGGCCGCCATCCGTTCCCCGGTCCCGGCCTGGCGATCCGCTGCCCCGGCGACATTACGCCGGAGAAGCTCGACATCCTGCGGCTGGCCGACGACATCTACATCGACGAGATCCGCAAGGCCGGGCTTTACGACACCATCTGGCAGGCGTTCGCGGTGATCCTGCCGGTCAAGACCGTCGGCGTGATGGGCGACGGCCGCACCTACGATTTCGTGGTCGGCCTGCGTGCGGTGACCTCAACCGACGGCATGACGGCGGATTTCTATCCGTTCGACATGGCGTTCATCGGCCGCGTCGCGACCCGCATCATCAACGAGGTCAAGGGCGTCAACCGCGTGGTCTACGACGTGACCAGCAAGCCGCCCGGCACGATCGAGTGGGAGTGAGTTTGTCGAGACACGTCGGGTTAGACGGATTTCGCGGCGGGTGGGTTTCGGCTTGGATCGACGACGCCGGTCAATCTGGGTTCGATTATTCGTCGAACCTTGATCGGTTACTTTCAATCGCTCACCGCCGCGCCATGATCGATATGCCCATTGGATTGCCAGACAAGGGCTTTCGAAGATGCGATGTTAAAGCGCGCGAGTGGTTGGGCCCGTCCGTCTTTCGAGGAGCTCGGCGAGGAGTCTGGTTATTCGCGAGTCAAAACCAAGCCAATCAGCATTACTGGCAGAATGAAGGCGTGGGGATGGGTATCTCCTGCCAGCTTTGGAGCATTCGTGACAAAATAAAAGAAGTAGACGAGTTCATGACGCCTGAGCGTCAGGAGGTGCTTTGCGAAACGCACCCGGAACTAGTCTTTTGGATGCTTAATGGAAGAAAAGCATTGGAGAGCAAGAAGTCGATAGGCGGTAGAGAGCAACGTATCGATATGTTGGTCCAATCTGGTTTCAGCGATATTAGGCGTTGGACCGAATGGCGCTATGGGACGGGTATTGGGTGCGATGATCTGATTGATGCTTGTGCATGCGCGCTGGCAGCGCGTGATGCCAAGTCTGTGATAGATGAGCCGAAAACGGATAGCCGCGGTCTTCGAATGGAAATGCACTACTGAGAACAGCCATGCCCATCACCATCTACGGCATCAAAAACTGCGACTCGATGAAGAAGGCGCGCGCCTGGCTGGACAAGCAGGGCGTGCAGTATGTGTTCCACGACTACAAGACCGCGGGCATCGAGCGCGAGCGGCTGGAGCGCTGGAGCAAGAAGGTCGGCTGGGAGGCTTTGCTCAACAGGGCAGGGACCACCTTTCGCAAGCTCCCCGACAAGGACAAACAGCCGATCGACGCAACCAAGGCGGTCAAGCTGATGCTCGCACAGCCCTCCGTCATCAAGCGGCCGGTGCTCGATGCCGGCAGCGGAACGCTTCTGGTTGGCTTTAAGCCGGAAAGCTACGCCGAGGCATTTAAAGTGCGGGATTAAGTCACGTTACGGGGCGGTAAATTTACGGTCTCCCACTAAACTGACCGCCGATTCGCAACGGTGACACTCCCCCAAAACATGCAGATCGACGCCTTCACCATTCTGCTGTTCGGCGTTTTCATCAAAACGCTGCTCGGCGTCTTGTTTCTAATCTTCTGGTTTTCGGAGCGGCGCTCGATCTGGTTCATGTGGTGGAGCGCGACGTTTTTCGTCGGCGCCGTGGCTGCCATCTTGTTCATGATGCGCGGGAGCAGCGCGGATTTCGTGGCGATCGGCATTGGCAACGCCACGCTGTTTGCAGCCTTCGCCTGTTGCTGGCAGGGCGCGCGTGCCTTCGACCGGCGGCGGCCCCTCTGGCTAGGGGTGGTGGCCGCGCCGGCGGCGTGGCTCGCGCTCTGCCTGATGCCGGAGTTCATGGCGAATGTCGGCGTCCGCGTCATCGTGTCGTCGCTGCTGGTGACGCCGCTGCTCGCCATGACGGGGGTGGAGTTCTGGCGCGGCCGGGAGGAGGCGCTGCCGTCGCGGTTGCCGGTGATCGTGCTGTTCGGCACGTTCGCGCTGTTTTTCGCCAGCCGGATTCCGATGGTCGATGTGCTGCCGTTTCCGTTCGGCGCGCTACCGGTGCAGCCGGGATGGGTTGCGGCGTTCAACCTGGCGATGTTCTTCCACACCCTGCTTTTGACCGTGCTCCTCGTCGCCCTCAACAAGGAGCGGCTCGAACTGGATCAACGCACCAAGGCGCAGACCGATCCGCTCACTGGGGCCTTGAATCGGCGCGCCTTCATGACCCGCGGCAACCGGCTGGTGCTGCGGCATCAGATCGAAACGCAACCGCTTTGCCTGCTGTTCCTCGATCTCGACGACTTCAAGTCGCTCAACGACCGGTTCGGGCATTCCGGCGGCGACGATGTGCTGACGAGGTTCGTTGCCGTGGTGCATGACAACATCCGCCCGACCGATTTTCTGTTCCGGATCGGTGGCGAGGAGTTCTGCTGCCTGCTGCCCTACACCAACGCCGAGCAGGCGCACCGGGTGGCCGAACGCATCCGGCACCGGTTCGAGGCAGCGACCGTCGATGTGGTCGGAACGCCGGTGAAGGCAACCGTGAGCATCGGCGTCGCCTCCACCGAGGTCTACGGCTACGACATCGACATCTTGATGCGCCGCGCCGACACGGCGGTCTATGCCGCCAAGCGGCAGGGCCGCAACCGCGTGGTGGTCGCGACGGCGGACATTGCGGATGCATCGGATGCGACCACGCCGGCGCCGGCGCGGAGCGGCACCTGAGCGGCTACTGCGAGCCCTCGAGGCCGAGCCTTCGCACCAGCGTGCCCCACTTCTCCTGTTCGGACGCGATATAGCGCTTGATGCCCTCGATCGGCGGCGAGTCCACCGGCACCTGTCCCCGGTCCAGCAGCAGCTTGCGGAATTCCGGCGTGTTGGTGATCTTCTTCATATCGGCATGCAGCCGGTCGACGATGTCCCTCGGCGTTGCGGCCGGGGCGAACAGCATGTGCCAGGACACGGTCTCGATCTCGGGGTCGCCCGAGGCTTCCGCCAGGGTCGGGATGTTGGGCAGGATCTGCATCCGCGCCGCCGTCGAAACCGCGAGCCCGCGCACTTTTCCCTGCGCGATGAGCTGGCTTGCCGTCGCCGATTCGATGAAGGCCAGATTGAGATGGCCTGCCACCACGTCGGCGACATACTGCGGGTTGCTGCGGTAGGGCACGTGGGTGATGTCGACCGCGAACTTCGACTTGATGAACTCGACCGACAGGTGCTGTGCGGTGCTTGCGCCCGGCGAACCGAAGGTGAGCGGGGTCGGCCGCTCCTTGATGTGCTTGATCAGCTCGGGGAGCGTTTGCGCCGGGACATCCGGATGGACGCACAGCACGAACGGCGATTTCAGATAGAAATTGATCGGCACGAAATCCCGCGCCGGATCGTAGGCGATCTTCTTGTAGAGCGTCGGATTGATCGCCATCGCCGAACTGGTCGCGGCCAGGAGCGTATAGCCGTCGGGCGGCGACGTTGCCACGAAATTGGTCCCGATCATGGTGGCGGCGCCGGTCCGGTTCTCGATCACCACCGGCTTGCCGAGGCTCTTGGCGAGCTGCTCGCCATAGACGCGCACCACGAGATCGAGGCCGCTGCCGGCCGCAAGCGGGGCGACGATGGTGACCTGCCGGGTGGGATAGGTTTGCGCTGCGGCCGGCTCGCCGCCGAGCGCTACGAACGCGAGCGCCGGCGGAACCAAGCATCGCAACAGCCAAGGATGCACGCGGTTCGCGGCATGGGCGGCTAAGGTCCCGATCAACGTCGTTTTTCCCCCAAGCGATTTTGACTGATCGGACACCGGCGGTGGGCACGGGTCAAGCGCCGTTGGGCGGGATGTTTGTCCCTTGCCGCGCGCGTCAGGCAGACCGGCGGCTTTTCGTCGGGCCGGCGTGGCTGTAGGAAGATGTGGAGCGCCAGAACGTCTGGCCCCTCTGGAGGGTTGCAATGGAAATCAGTCTCAAGGGCCGTTCCGCCATCGTCACCGGCGGCAGCAAGGGCATCGGCTTTGCGATCGCCACGCGGTTCGCTGCCTCCGGCGCGGACGTCGCGATCGTGGGACGCACCCGCGAGACGCTGGACGAGGCGGTCAAGGCGATCGGCGCCAACGCCAAGGGCAAGATCGTCGGCGTGCAGGGCGACGTCGGCGTCTTGGCCGACCTCCAGCGCATCTACGACGAGACCATGAAGGCCTTCGGCAAGGTCGACATCATCGTCAACAACGCCGGCACCTCGCGGGCGATGTCGTTCGACAAGCTGACCGACGATATCCTGCGCGAGGACATCGAGCAGAAGCTTTTCGCCGCGGTGCGGCTCATCCGTCTGGTGTGGCCGCAGATGAAGGAGCGGCGCTGGGGCCGCATCATCAACGTGCTCAACATCGGTGCCAAGGCGCCGCGCGGCAACAGCGCGCCGACCTCGGTGACGCGCGCCGCCGGCATGGCGCTGACCAAGGCGCTGTCGCATGAATTCGCGCCGCACAACGTGCTGGTCAACGCGATGCTGGTCGGCTTCATCGAAGCGGATCAGCATGTGCAGGCGGCCAAGCGCGCGAACATCCCGCTCGCGGATTACATCGCCTCGCGCGTCAAGGACATTCCGCTCGGCCGCATCGGCAAGGCGGAGGAGTTCGCGAACCTGGCGTGCTTCCTGGTGTCGGACGCCGGCTCCTACATCACCGGCACCGCGACCAACGTCGACGGCGGGCGCTCGCCGGTGGTCTAGCGTCAAGGGATGACGGTCTACGCCGGGATGTCGGTGCGTGCCGGCAACGTCGGGGCCGGAGCCGAAGGGGTGCAATAGGCGCTGGTCCAGCCGATCCGGCATGCCCAGTCGTGCGCCGCGGCCGAGCCCTGCATCGCCGCGCCGACCGCGCCGATGACGACGAACACGCCGATCAGGCTCGCGCCGACGATCTGCGCGCGCGACATCATGATGCGCCGCCGCACCTCGACCGGCTTGCCGTCCCAGTACAGCCGGCCATCGTTGTCGATGGACATGCGGCTCAAGTCCATCGCGCCCACGGCGCGAGCGTCCCGCGATGTCTCGGGAGGCTCCGGCGTCTCGGGGATCGTTTCGGGCTCGGGGTTTTCGAATCTCGTCGGCCGGTCCGGCGCCCGCGGCGGGATCAGGTTGAATATGTCTTCGCGCGAATCGTTGTCCGGCTCGCGCAGCGGAGCAAGATCGTCCGGCTCGCGCAGCGGAGCCAGATCGTCCTCCTCGCGCTTGCGTCGCGCGCCGAAATAGGCAGGCAGGAGACTCATCGCGCGGGATGTTTGCCGCGCGAGTGAGTCGTGTCCAGCCTGCGATATCGCCGCGGCGCGAACCGCAGTGGACAACTGATGGCGGCGTCAGGCCGGGATGTCGGCGCGCGCAGGCGCCTGCGGCGCGGGCGGTGGCGGCGGGCAGTAAGCCTTGACCAAGCCGACCCGGCAGCCCCACTCATTCGCGGCCACCCAGCCCTGCGCGGCGATACCCGACGCAGCAACCAGGAAGCCGAGCAGCGCAAGGATCGCGCCGAGCGATTGCCAACCGGACAGCGCCAGCCGGAGCTTGTCGGTGCGCACGCGCTCCACCACCTCCACCGCTCGCTCGGGCGGCGCGGGCCGCACGTCGGCGACGACCGGAACAACCGCAATCTTGTCCGAGGGAGCCGCGCTGTTGGCGACAGGCTCAGGGCTTGCGCTGGAGTCCGATGCTTCGGGCGGCCTGCGGTCGAGGATGTCGAGCGCCGCGCGGTCGAGGATATCGAGCGCCGAGCGGTCGCTGGTATCGACCGGCTTCATTTCGGAGGAGGGGCCCTGCGTGGCTTCGTAGGCGACCGGCCTGCCGTCCCAGTAGAAGCGGCCGGCGCCGTCGATGGTCAGGCGGTCCAGCTCCACCGCCGTCAGGGTCCTGAGCTTCTTCGGCCACTCGGCCTTCGGCGAACTTGGCGGCACGAGCCCCGATTCATCGACGCTGACTTCGGGAACCTGTTCCGTACTCATCGCACCACTCCCACGCACCCTAGTTAACCTTGATGTCCGCCGCCTTGATCACCGGCGCCCACCGGGCGATCTCGGCCTCGATCCGCGCCCGGAATTCGGCCGGCGTACTGCCGATCGGTTCCATCAATTGCGCGGCGAGCTTGTCGCGGATCGCCGACGTTCCAATCGCTTCTACCACTTCGCGCTGAATTCTCGCAACGATCGCATCCGGCGTCCGGGCCGGCGCGATCAAGCCGTTCCAGGCGTCGGCCTCGACGTCGATTCCCGCCTCTTTCAGCGTCGGAATTTCCGGCAGGAATGGCGAGCGCTTCGCGGTCGAGACCGCCAGAATTTTCACGCTGCCGGAGCCGACGTGCGGCGTCACCGAGATCGCAGGCAGGCAGCCCATTTGCACGTCGCCCCGCAGGATCGCGGTCATCGCGGCCGGCGAACCCGGATAGGGGACATGCACCATCCGCGCGCCGCTCGCGAGCGCGATCGCCTCCATGGCGAGGTGCGACAGCGATCCGTTGCCGATCGAACCGTAGGTGAATTTGCCCGGTTCGCGCTTGAGTAGCGCCACCAATTCCCCGACGCTGTTAACCTTAACGGAAGAATTCACCACCAGGGCGCTCGGCTGCGTCACCAGTTGGGTGATCGGGGCGATGTCCTTGCCCGGGTCGTAGGGCAGCTTGGAAAACAGCAGCGTGTTGATGGCCAGCGGCCCGCCGATGCTGATGCCGATGGTCGCGCCGTCGGGCTCGGCCTTGGCGACCGCGTCGGTTCCGGTGTTGCCGCTGGCGCCCGGTTTGTTCTCGATCACGAACGGCTGGCCGAGCTTTTTCTGCAAATGATCGGCAATCAGCCGCGCCACCACGTCGGGCGTCGAGCCCGGCCCGAACGGCACCACGATCTTCACCGGTTTGGTCGGCCAGTCCTGCGCGGAGGCGGGCAGGGTCGCGATGAGCAGCCCGACCAGGGCTGCTGCGAAACGCATCTTCATCCGGCAATTCCTCCGCTGTCTTAAATCCACGTCACGTCCCAGGGCTCGCGGATGTATGTCGCGGTCATTGGGGCATGGTAGCTTTGCGGCATGATAGTCTTGCTGCCATGGGCGCGACATGGCCTAGTCGGTTCGTTGCGGAGTGAGTGATGAGCCTTGCGATCCTGATTATCGGTCTTGCCGTGTTCATGGCGCCGCATATCCTGACCGCGTTTCGCGCGGTGCGGCAGGACGTGGTCGATCGTCTGGGCGAGGGACCCTACAAGGGCCTCTACTCGCTGGTCTCGCTGATCG
>CAMDEB010000079.1 GCA_945893085.1 Rhodoplanes serenus
CGCTGGCCGACCCGGTCGGCAAGGTCACCGAATCCTGGACCCGGCCGAACGGCATGACGATCGAGCGCGTGCGGACGCCGATCGGCGTGGTCGGCGTGATCTACGAGAGCCGGCCGAACGTGACGGCGGACGCCGGCGCGCTCGCGCTCAAGGCCGGCAATGCCGTGATCCTGCGCGGCGGCTCCGAGAGCTTCCGTTCCACGCGCGCGATCCATGCGGCGCTGGCCCAGGGCCTGAAGGACTCAGGCCTGCCCGAGGACGCGATCGCCCTGGTGCCGACGCGCGACCGCTCAGCGGTCGGGCTGATGCTCGCGGGTCTCGACGGCCATATCGACGTCATCGTGCCGCGCGGCGGAAAAAGCCTGGTGGCGCGCGTGCAGGCGGAGGCGCGGGTGCCGGTGTTCGCGCATCTCGAAGGCGTCTGCCATGTCTACGTCGACAAGGCGGCCTCGCTCGACATGGCCAAGACCATCCTGCTCAACGCCAAGATGCGGCGCACCGGCGTCTGCGGCGCGGCCGAAACCCTGCTGGTCGATCGCGCGGTGGCTGCCACGCACTTGAAGCCGCTGGTCACCATGCTGCTCGATGCCGGTTGCGAGGTGCGCGGCGATCAGATGGTGCAGGACTTCGACCTGCGCGTGAAGCCGGCCAGCGACGAGGACTGGTCCACCGAATATCTCGACGCCATCATCACCGCGGGCGTGGTCGACGGCGTCGACGCCGCGATCGATCACATCGAGCGCTACGGCTCGCACCACACCGACGCGATCGTCACCGACGACAAGGCCGTGGCGGAAAAATTCCTGAGCGAGGTCGATTCGGCGATCGTGCTGCACAACGCCTCGACGCAATTCGCCGACGGCGGCGAGTTCGGGTTCGGCGCCGAGATCGGCATCGCCACCGGCAAGCTGCACGCCCGCGGCCCGGTCGGCGTCGAACAGCTCACCAGCTTCAAGTACCGGGTGCGCGGCACGGGGCAGATCCGGCCGTGAGCGCCAGCGCGTGAAGACCCCTCCCCGCCTCGTCCTGCCCCCGCACGCGCCGGGGATGCGAATCGGCCTGTTCGGCGGCACGTTCGATCCGCCGCACGACGCGCATCTCGCCGCCAGCCTGCTGGCGATGAAGCGGCTTCAGCTCGACCGCATGTGGTGGCTGGTGACGCCGGGCAATCCGCTCAAGGACACCCGCGGCCTGCAACCGCTGGCGCAGCGCATCGCCGCCGCGCGCGCGCTCGCCAACCATCCGCGCATCGACGTCACCGGTCTCGAAGCTGTCATCAACACCCGCTACACCTACGACACGATCGCCTATCTGGTGCGCCGCTGCCCGGGCGTGCGGTTCGTCTGGGTGATGGGCGCCGACAATCTGCGGAGCTTCTACCGCTGGCAAAACTGGCGCGGCATCGCCAACCTGCTGCCCTTGGCCGTGGTCGACCGGATGGGCTCGAGCCTGTACGCCACCGGCGGCCGGGCGGCCCAGGCACTGTCGCGGTTCCGGCTGCCGGAACGGGCGGCGGGCGGCCTCGCCGAGCGCGACCCGCCGGCCTGGCTCTATCTCCACGGCCTCAAATCGCCGCTGTCCTCGACCGCGCTCCGGGCGCTGCGATCCGGGACAGCGAGAGGTTGAAACCAGTGGGTCCGCGTGCCTATCTTAGTGGTGTCGGCTCCGGTGATTCCGGGGCCAGCGACAACTGAAAGGAAAGGGAGCCCTGGCACTCACCGCATCCCCTCGGGTCAGCGCCCGTCGCAAACCCGACACCGTCTCCCGGCGCCCTGACGCCCAGGAGGCCGTTCGCATCGTCCTGGCGCGCCTCGAAGACATGAAGGCCCAGGACACCATCACCATCGATCTCACCGGCAAGACGGCCATGGCCGACGCCATGGTCGTGACCAGCGGAACCTCCAACCGCCACGTCGGCGCGGTTGCGGATCGCGTGGTCAGGGGGCTCGAAGCGGCCGGAGTTCCGCGCGTCCGTGTCGAAGGCATGCGGAACTGCGACTGGGTCCTGATCGACGCCGGCGACGTCATCATTCACGTGTTCCGGCCCGAGGTGCGCGCCTTCTACAATCTCGAAAAGATGTGGGCGGGCACCGCGCGCAGCCGGCAGCCGAGCTGACGATCGAGGCCGGCCATGCGGCTCGCAATCGCCGCAATCGGCCGGATGAAGGCCGGTCCTGAACAGGAGCTGGCGGAGCGCTACCGCAAGCGCGCGGCGCAGACCGGTGCGCGCATCGGCTTCCGCGGCCTCGAAGTGGTCGAAATCCGCGAGAGCCGCGCCCAGGAGATCGGCAAGCGCATGATCGAGGAATCGATCGCGCTGGCCAACGTGATCCCGGACCAGGCCGCCACCATCATCCTCGAAGAGCGCGGCGAGAATCTCGACAGCGCGTCACTGGCGGCGCAGCTCGGACGCTGGCGCGACGACGGGCGGCCTGCCGCAGTCTTCATCATCGGCGGCGACGACGGCCTGGCGCCGTCGTTACGCGACAAGGCGACCTTGCGGCTCGCCTTCGGCGCCGCGACCTGGCCGCACCAGCTGGTGCGGATCATGCTGCTGGAGCAGCTTTATCGCGCGGTCACGATCCTGTCCGGGCATCCCTATCATCGCGCTTAGCGTTGCTTTCGCGATGCCGGCGCGTTACCTCAGCGGCGATGAGCGCCATGGGACGGCTCCCCGATTCGCGCCGCATGCTGGCGGCGGCGCTGGGATTTACCTTGCCGTTCGCGCTGCTGACCGCGAGCTTCGCCCAGTCGCCGCTCGACACGCTGCGCCAGCGCGACCTGGAGCTGGAAGCGGCCCGTTCTCAACAGAAAAATGCGGCGGAGACCGAAAAGAAGCTCAGGCTTGAGATCGATGCGATCGGCGAGGACCGGCGCCAGCTCAATCAGGGCCTGATCGACACCGCCTCCCGCCTGCGCGCGGTCGAAGGCCGAATCATCGAAACCGAGGCCCGGCTGCGGCCGCTCGACGATTCCGATCGCGCCATCCGCCAATCGCTTGAAGGCCGCCGCGACGCCATCGCCGAGGTGCTGGCCGCCCTGCAGCGCATCGGCCGCCGGCCGCCGCCGGCGATGATGGTGAGCCCGCAGGATGCCCTGACCTCGGTGCGCACCGCCATGATGCTGGGCGCGGTGCTGCCGGAAATGCGCGGGCAGGCCGAGGCCCTGGCCTCCGACCTCGCCGATCTGGTGCGCATCCGCAAGGAAATCGCCGACGAACGGGACCGGCTGCAACGCGACGTCGCCGCGCTCGGAGAGGAGCGCCAGCGCATGGCGCTGCTGGTCGACGAGCGGCAAAAACGCCAGACCGAGACCGAGCGGGCGCTGGATGCCGAGCGGCAGCGCGCCCTGGCGCTGGCCCGCCAGGTCGGCGATCTCAAAGATTTGATCGGCAAGGTCGAGCAGAGCCTCGACAGCGCCAGCCGCGCGGCGCGGGCCGCGGCCCGGGCCAGCGACGAAAAAGCCAAAGCCAAGGACAGCCGGGTCGACCTCGCCGCGCTGAAAGACCCCGGCCGGCTCACTCCGGCGCTTGCTTTTGCCTCCGCCCGGGGACATTTACCTCTTCCGGTTAACGGGGTCAGGATTCGCGAATTCGGGGGTCCGGACAGTCTCGGCGGCAGCGAAAAGGGCATAACCATCGCGACTCGGGCGGGCGCCCAGGTGACCGCCCCGTGCGACGGCTGGGTTGTTTACGCTGCAACCTTCCGCAATTACGGCCAAGTCTTGATACTAAATGCCGGCGGCGGGTATCATGTGGTGCTTGCCGGGATGGATAGGATTTCAGTCGATGTCGGTCAGTTCGTGCTGACCGGAGAGCCCGTTGCGATCATGGGGGGTGGCACGCAAGTTGCTGCGACCCTGGCGTCGGGTTCCAGTCAACCGGTGCTATACGTCGAATTCCGCAAGGACGGGACACCCGTCGATCCCAGCCCCTGGTGGGCAGCAAGTGAAGGCGAAAAGGTTCGCGGATGATGCGCAAGACATTCCTCATTCTCCTCGGAGCGGCTTCGGGCGCGGCCCTGACGTTGCTGGCCACCCAGCCGCGCTTCGTGACGTTCGGATCCAGCGCAAAGGCGGCAGCCGCGGACACCTACCGACAGCTCAATCTGTTCGGCGATGTGTTCGAGCGCGTGCGCGCCGACTACGTCGAGAAGCCGGACGACTCCAAGCTCATTGAATCGGCGATCAACGGCATGCTGGCCGGGCTCGATCCGCATTCGAGCTACATGGAGCCGAAGAGCTACCGCGACATGCAGGTGCAGACCCGCGGCGAATTCGGCGGCCTCGGCATCGAGGTCACGATGGAGGACGGGCTGATCAAGGTGGTGGCGCCGATCGACGACACGCCCGCCGCCAAGGCCGGCGTCATGGCCAACGACATCATCACCCATCTCGACGACGACGCGGTGCAGGGCCTGACCCTCAACCAGGCGGTCGAGAAGATGCGCGGCCCGGTCAACACCAAGATCAAGCTCAAGATCATGCGCAAGGGCCAGGACAAGCCGACCGAGGTCTCGATCACCCGCGACATCATCCGGGTGCGGGCGGTGCGCTCGCGGGTCGAGGACGACATCGGCTACATCCGTATCAGCCAGTTCAACGAACAGACCACCGAGAACCTGAAGAAGGCAATCTCCGATCTGTCGACGCAGATTCCCGCCGACAAGCTCAAGGGCTTCGTCGTCGACCTGCGCAACAACCCGGGCGGCCTGCTCGACCAGGCGATCTCGGTGTCGGATTCGTTCCTGGAGAAGGGCGAGATCGTCTCGACCCGCGGCCGCAATGCCGAGGAGACGCAGCGCTTCAACGCCCGCGCCGGCGACCTCGCCAGGAACAAGCCGATCATCGTGCTGATCAACGGCGGCTCGGCATCGGCGTCGGAAATCGTGGCCGGCGCGTTGCAGGACCACAAGCGCGCGACCGTCATCGGCACGCGCTCGTTCGGCAAGGGATCGGTGCAGACCATCATTCCGCTCGGTGCCGGCAACGGCGCGCTGCGGCTGACCACGGCGCGTTACTTCACGCCGTCGGGCAAGTCGATCCAGGCCAAGGGCATCTCGCCCGACATCGAGGTGCTGCAGGACGTGCCGGAAGAGCTCAAGGCCCGCATCGACACCAAGGGCGAGTCGTCGCTGCGCGGCCATCTCAAGGCCGATGGCGACGAGGCGACCGGCTCGCAGTCCTACATCCCGCCGGACCCGAAGGACGACAAGGCGCTGAAGAACGCGCTCGACCTGATCCGCGGCATCAAGACTCACGCCGCCTACCCGCCGAACCCGCGGACCGGCGCGAACTAAGCCGCAGACTTCAATTCGACAGCGCGGGGCGGCCCTTGGGCCGCCCCGTTTTGTTTGGGCGCGGTCCGGAATGGCGAAACGGCGGCATTGTTGGGGTAAACGAACGGTTAACGATCCGGCCTCTACCCTTCGCCTCATGATTCGCGAAGGATTGCGGCCGTGCCGACCGACGATCTGACGGCCCCGCTCGGCCAAAACGCAAAAAAGAAGAAGCGGCGCTTCGAGCTCGGCGTCATCCTGCCAAGGGTGATTGCCGGCGCGCTGGTGCTGTGCCTTGCCGTCTTTGCCGGCTGGGCTTTGGTGGCCAACGATCCGCTCGGCGGCGAGCCGATGGTCGTGGTCTCGGCCGCGGCGCTGGCCTCGAAGGCCGAAGCGCCGATGGCGACCGTGATGCCGGCCCCGGGCCAAGGCCCACGCAGCTACGCCGGTCCGGGACAGCCGCCGGCGAACGAGCCAGCGGCGCCGCCCGGCACCAAGACCGTGACCATCATCGATGGCTCGACCGGCAAGCGCCAGGAGGCGGCGATCCCAGGACCTCGGGGACCGCAGGGCGGCCTGCCCCAGCTTGAGCCGCGCCTGCTCGAACACTCGCGTCACGGCGCCATCCCCAAGGTCACACCCGATGGCGTGAAGCCGTCCGAGGCCTACGCCCGTCCGCTCAAAAACCCCGGCAAGCCCGGCGGCGCACGCATCGCGATCGTGATCGGCGGGCTGGGCATCAGCACCAGCGCCACCGAGAGCGCGCTGAGCAAGCTGCCGGGTCCGATCACGCTTGCCTTCGCGCCCTACGCCGCCGACGCCGAGCGGCTGGTGACGCGCGCACGCGCCGAGAACCACGAGGTGCTGCTGCAGGTTCCGATGGAGCCGTTCGATTATCCGGACAACGATCCGGGACCGCAGACGCTGTTGATGTCGCTGCCCGCCGATCAGAACCTCGACCGCATGCACTGGCTGATGAGCCGGTTCCAGGGCTACGTCGGCATCGTCAGCTATATGGGCGCGCGCTTCACCTCGTCCGAGCAGGCGCTGGCGCCGGTGCTGCGCGAAACCGCCAAGCGCGGATTGATCTATGTCGACGACGGCTCGTCCGCGCGCAGCCTCGCCGGCCAGATCGCCAACGCCAGCAGCCTGCCGTTCGCCAAGGCGGAGATCGTGCTCGATGCGGTGCCCAACCCGGTCAACATCGACCGCGCGCTGACGCGGCTTGAAGCGATGGCGCGCGAGCGCGGCGTCGCCGTCGGGATCGCGTCGTCGCTGCCGGCGGCGATCGAGCGGATCGCGCTCTGGGCGAAGACCGTGGAGAGCCGCGGCATCACGCTGGTGCCGATCAGCGCGGTGGCGCTCAAGCCGAAGTCGTCGTAAATCCCCTCTGTGTCCCGGGCGCAGCGCAGCACGAAGCGCAGCGGAGTGGTGCGTTGCAGACCCGGGACCGCAACACACATTTCTCTTCTTGACGGTCCCGGCTCTGCGGTGCACCGCTACGCGCTGCACCGCGTCCGGGACACGAGCCTCCAAATGCCCCGCTACGAAGACCTGCCCTATCGCTCCTGCGTCGGCCTTTGCGTGCTCAACCGCGACGGCCAAGTATTCATCGGGCGGCGCATCGAAGGCGCGGAGCACATCGACGACACCCATGTCTGGCAGATGCCGCAGGGCGGCATCGACAAGGGTGAGGACACCGACAAGGCGGCGCTGCGCGAGCTCTACGAGGAAACCAACATCCGCTCGGTCGAGAGGCTCGGCGAGATCGACAAATGGCTGAGCTACGACATCCCGCGCAAGATCGGCGAAGAGGTCTGGCAAGGCCGCTATCGCGGACAAAAGCAGAAGTGGTTCGCACTGCGATTCACCGGCGACGAGAGCGAGATCGACATCGCGCATCCGGCCGGGGGACACAAACCGGAATTCAGCGCATGGCGTTGGGAGCCGATGAAGAACCTTCCCGGGCTCATCATCCCGTTCAAGCGGCCGGTGTATGAGCAGGTGGTGGCGGCGTTTGCGAAGTTCGCGAAGCCGTAACGCGAGCTAGTGCATCGCCGTGCCGGTCAGGTGCGTCTGCAGCGCCTTGAAATGATCAAGCTTGGCGATCTCGCGGTCGAGCAGTGAGCCTTGCTCCATCTCCTTGACGCGCGCTTCCATCGCGCTGATTTCGGCCGCCAGCGCGGCGCGATCGATGTCCTCGACCGAGGTCGCCACGTCGGCAAGCACGGTGAGGCCGGTCGGCCCGACCTCGGCGAAGCCGCCGAGCACGACGATGCGCTGCTGCTCGCCGCCGATCGTGACCGTCAGGATTCCCGGCCGCAGCATCGCCACCAGCGGCGCGTGTCCGGCCAGCACGCCGAAATCGCCCTCGGAGCCGGGCACATCGACCTGATCGACCTCGCCCGAGAACAGCAGCCGTTCCGGCGAAGCGATTTCGAAATGAAAGGTGGCCATCGACTGTTCCTAAACTTTCGATCCTCATCCTGAGGAGGCCGCGAAGCGGCCGTCTCGAAGGATGAGACCCGGGGCCGTCGCCTCGCCCTTCGAGACGCCGACCTACGGTCGGCTCCTCAGGGTGAGGCGACGAATACCTGTCTACGCCGCTTCCGCGGCGAGCCTCTTGCCCTTCTCGATCGCCTCTTCGATGGTGCCGACCATGTAGAACGCCGCCTCCGGCAGATGGTCGTACTTGCCTTCGACCAGGCCCTTAAAGCCTTTGATGGTGTCGGCGAGGTCGACCAGCTTGCCCGGCGAGCCGGTGAACACTTCGGCGACGAAGAACGGCTGCGACAGGAAGCGCTCGATCTTGCGGGCGCGCGACACGGCGATCTTGTCCTCTTCCGACAATTCGTCCATGCCGAGAATGGCGATGATGTCCTGCAGCGCCTTATAGCGCTGCAACACCTGCTGCACCTGCCGGGCGATTGCGTAATGCTCCTCGCCGACGATCAACGGAGACAGCATGCGCGAAGTGGAATCGAGCGGGTCCACCGCCGGATAAATGCCCTTGGCGGCGATGTCGCGCGACAACACGGTGGTGGCGTCGAGATGCGCGAACGAGGTCGCAGGCGCCGGATCGGTCAAATCGTCGGCGGGCCCGTAGATCGCCTGCACCGAAGTGATCGATCCCTTGTGCGTCGTCGTGATGCGCTCCTGCAGCGCGCCCATGTCGGTCGCGAGCGTCGGCTGATAACCCACCGCCGAGGGGATGCGGCCGAGCAGCGCCGACACTTCGGAACCGGCTTGCGTGAAGCGGAAAATGTTGTCGACGAAGAACAGCACGTCCTGGCCCTGATCGCGGAAGTGCTCGGCGACGGTGAGGCCGGACAGGCCGACGCGGGCGCGCGCGCCCGGCGGCTCGTTCATCTGGCCGTACACCAGCGCGCATTTGGAGCCTTCGACCGAGCCCTTGCGCGGGTCCTTGTTGACGCCCGACTCGATCATCTCGTGATACAGGTCGTTGCCCTCGCGGGTGCGCTCGCCGACGCCGGCGAACACCGAATAGCCGCCGTGCGCCTTGGCGATGTTGTTGATCAGCTCCATGATCAGCACGGTCTTGCCGACGCCGGCGCCGCCGAACAGGCCGATCTTGCCGCCCTTGGCGTAAGGCGCGAGCAGGTCCACCACCTTGATGCCGGTGACGAGAATTTCCGCTTCGGTCGACTGCTCGGTGTAGAGCGGCGCGTCCTGGTGGATGGCGCGGCGCAGCTTGGTCGGCACCGGGCCGGCCTCGTCGACCGGATCGCCGACCACGTTGATGATGCGGCCGAGGCACTCGTCGCCGACCGGAACCGAGATCGGCTCGCCGGTGTCGGTGCACTCCTGCCCGCGCACCAGACCTTCGGAGGTGTCCATCGCGATGGTGCGCACGGTCGATTCGCCGAGATGCTGGGCGACTTCGAGCACCAGGCGGTTGCCGCCGTTCGTGGTCTCGAGCGCGTTCAGGATGGCCGGCAGATGGTCTTCGAACTGCACGTCGACGACGGCGCCGATGACCTGGGTGATTTTTCCGACTGCGTTGGGAGTGGCCATATCGTCCTCGTTACCTGAATTAGAGCGCTTCGGCGCCGGAGATGATCTCGATCAGTTCCTTGGTGATCATCGCCTGACGCGTGCGGTTGTACGTGATGGTCTGTTTGCGGATCATTTCGCCGGCGTTGCGGGTGGCGTTGTCCATCGCCGACATGCGCGCGCCCTGCTCGGACGCCGCGTTTTCCAGCAGCGCGCGGAACACTTGAACGGTGATGTTGCGCGGCAGAAGTTCGCCGAGGATGTCGAGCTCATCCGGCTCGTATTCGTAGGATGCGGAGGCGCCACCGTCGACGGGAGCCGCGTCGAACACCGGCGGGATGACTTGCAGCGCGGTCGGGATCTGCGAGATCACCGACTTGAAGCGCGAGAAGAACAGCGTGGCGACGTCGAACTCGCCGTTTTCATAGAGCGCGATGATCTTGCTGCTGACCTTCTGGGCATGCTCGAAGCCCAGCGTCTTCACGCGCAGTTCGATCACCTCGATGATCCGCGACGAATGCTGCCGGCGGAGCTGGTCGGCGCCCTTGCGGCCGACGCAGAGGATCTTGACGGTCTTGCCGTCCGCCAGCAGCGCATTGATCTTTTCGCGCGCGAGCCGGACGATCGAGGAGTTGAACGCGCCGCACAGGCCGCGCTCGGCGGTGCAGACCACCAGCAGATGGACCTGATCCTGGCCGGTGCCGGCCAACAGCTTCGGCGCCGAATTGATGTCGGCGACGGTCGAGGCAATGCTGCTCAGCACCTTCTCCATGCGCTCGGCATAGGGACGCGCAGCCTCGGCCGCGGCCTGCGCGCGGCGCAGCTTCGACGCCGCGACCATCTGCATGGCCTTGGTGATCTTCTGCGTCGCCTTGGTCGAGGCGAGGCGGACGCGCATGTCCTTGAGGCTGGCCATTCGTAGCTCTGTCTATCCTCTTGCTCGGTTCTGTCCCCTCCGCCGCAAGCGGGGGAGGGGAAGAAAGCTAAGCGAACGTCTTGGCGTAAGCGTCGACGACGCCCTTGAGCTTCTTCTCGGTGTCGGCGGTGAGGTCGCTGGTCTTGCGGATGTCTTCCAGGATGTCGTTGTTCTTGGTCCGCACCAGCGTCAGCAGGCCCTCCTCGAAGCCGCGCACCCGGTTGACCGGCAGCGGATCGAGATAGCCGTTGACGCCGGCGTAGATCACCACGACCTGCTCTTCCATCTTCAGCGGCGAGAACTGCGGCTGCTTGAGCAGCTCGGTCAGCCGCGCGCCGCGGTTGAGCAGGCGCTGGGTGGTGGCGTCGAGGTCGGAGCCGAACTGCGCGAACGCGGCCATCTCGCGGTACTGCGCCAGCTCGCCCTTGATCTTGCCGGCGACCTTCTTCATCGCCTTGGTCTGCGCGGCGGAGCCGACGCGCGACACCGAGAGGCCGACGTTCACCGCCGGCCGGATGCCCTGATAGAACAGGTCGGTCTCCAGGAAGATCTGGCCGTCGGTGATCGAGATCACGTTGGTCGGGATGTAGGCCGACTCGTCGTTGGCCTGGGTCTCGATGATCGGCAGCGCGGTGAGCGAGCCGGAACCCGACGCGTCGCCCATCTTGGCGGCGCGCTCGAGCAGGCGCGAATGCAGATAGAACACGTCGCCGGGATAGGCTTCGCGGCCCGGCGGGCGGCGCAGCAGCAGCGACATCTGGCGGTAGGCGACGGCCTGCTTCGACAGATCGTCGTAGATGATGACGGCATGCATGCCGTTGTCGCGGAAGTATTCGCCCATGGTGCAGCCGGCGAACGGCGCCAGGAACTGCATCGGCGCCGGGTCGGACGCGGTGGCGGCGACGATGATCGAATACTCGAGCGCGCCCTGCTCCTCCAGCACCTTCACGAACTGCGCGACGGTGGAGCGCTTCTGGCCGACCGCGACGTAGACGCAGTACAGCTTGATCTTCTCGTCGGTCTGCGCGTTGAGCGGCTTCTGGTTGAGGATGGTGTCGAGCGCGATCGCGGTCTTGCCGGTCTGGCGATCGCCGATGATCAGCTCGCGCTGGCCGCGGCCGATCGGGATCAGCGCGTCGACCGCCTTCAGGCCGGTCGCCATCGGCTCATGCACCGATTTGCGCGGGATGATGCCGGGCGCCTTGACGTCGACGCGCTTGCGCTCGTCGCTCTTGATCGGGCCCTTGCCGTCGATCGGATTGCCGAGCGCATCGACCACACGGCCGAGCAGCCCCTTGCCGACCGGAACGTCGACGATGGCGCGGGTGCGCTTGACGGTCTGGCCTTCCTTGATCTCGCGGTCGCTGCCGAAGATCACGATGCCGACGTTGTCGGTTTCGAGATTGAGCGCCATGCCGCGCGTGCCGTTCTCGAACTCGACCATCTCGCCGGCCTGCACGTTGTCGAGGCCGAACACGCGGGCGATGCCGTCGCCGACGGAGAGCACCTGACCGACCTCCGAGACCTCGGCCTCCTGGCCGAAGTTCTTGATCTGCTCTTTCAGGATCGCGGAAATTTCTGCGGCGCGAATGTCCATCAGCGTGCCTCTTTCATCGCAAACTTGATCGCATTGAGCTTGGTGCGCAGCGAGCTGTCGACCATGCGGGAGCCGAGCTTGACGGTCAGCCCGCCGATGATCGCCGGATCGATCTTGACCTGGAGGTCGACCGTCTTGCCGCCGGTGATCGACTTGAGCGTGGCCTTGAGCTCGTCGAGATGCTGGTCGGAAAGCTTCTCGGCGGCGGTGACCTCGGCGGTGACCTCGCCCTTGTGACGGGCGACCAGCGCGCGGAACGCCCGCACGATCTGGCCCACGGCGAACAGCCGCCGGTTTTCGGTCAGGAACAGAAGAAAGTTCGAAGCCAGGCCGACGATGCCGGCCTGCTTCAGAACGGCGGCGAGCGCCTTGCCCTGCTCGGTCGCGCCGAACACCGGGCTGCGGACCAGGCGGCGGAGGTCGTCGCTTTCGGCGACCATCGCGTCGAATTTTTCCAGATCGGCCTTCACGGCGTCGATCGCCTTGCCGTCGAGCGCGAGCTCGAACAGCGCCCGCGCATAGCGGCCGGCCATGCCGGATACGATCGGTTCTGCGCGTGCCACGTGAGCTTGCTCTTGAGGCCAATCCGCAGGCTCGGCACCGGCACGGGGGACCGGTGCAAACCCTTGGATATCAAGGGGATTCTGTCGCTTCCGGGAGGCCGTCGCCAAGCCCCGAGGCCCCGGAAATCGCGCGGTTGCGTAACATATCGATCCCTGCGGTGCAACACGCCGCAAGGTCGCGACAAGCCAGCAAATCATTGGGTTCTGCGGGCTTCCCGGCGGCGAGGTCCTAGCCTGCCAACTCCTGCCGGATCACCTCCAGGAAGATGTCGCCATACTGCTTGAGCTTGGCCTGCCCGACGCCGTGGACCTCGCCCATCTCCATCAGATTCGCCGGTTTTCGCCGCACCATGTCCAGCAGGCTGCGGTCGGCGAAGACCACGTAGGCCGGGACCTGCTGCTGCTTGGCGAGCTCCATCCGGCGCTTCTTCAGCGCCTCGAACAGCGGCTCGCCCTCGGCACCCTCGCCCAGGGCCGCCACACGCGCCGCGTCCCGCGAGGCCTTGCGGGTGGCGGGCTTCGGGGTCTCCTGGCGCAGGTCGACGCGCTCCTGGCCCTTGAGCACGAGGCGTCCGCGCTCGGTGATCGACCAGGTGCCATAGCCGGTGATGTCGAGCGAAATCACCCCGGCCCCATAAAGCTGGCGGAAGATGCCGCGCCAGACCGGCTTGCCGTGCTCCTTGCCGACGCCGAAGGTCGGCAGCCGCTGGTGGCCGAATTTCGCAATCGCTTCGGTTTCGTCGCCGCACAGCAGGCTGACCAGATGCTCGGTGCCGAAGCGCTCGCCGGTTCGCGCCACGGCGGACAATGCTTTCTGAGCTTCGATCGTGCCGTCGAAAACCGTCACGCCGTCGATGCAGACATCGCAATGGCCGCAGGCTTCGCTCCGATCGCCAAAATAGCCGAGCAAAGCCTGCCGCCGGCAGCTTGCGGACTCGCAGAGC
>CAMDEB010000080.1 GCA_945893085.1 Rhodoplanes serenus
AGCCGTTGGCCTTGTTGGGCGCGTTCTTGGCGAGCGCGACGCCGGACAGGTTCACATGCGTGCCGCCGCCCTGGAAGGTCGGCAGGATCACGCGCGTGGCTTCGGCCCAGGCTTTCTTGTCGGTTTCCTTGTCGTTCATCAGCGCCCAGTAATAGGTGTTGGCGATGCCGAGGTCGCACTTGCCGGCCGCGATGTCGCGCGCGGTCTCGCGGTCGCCGCCCGACGGCTTCTGCGCCAGATTGGCCTTGAGGCCCTTGAGCCATTCCTCCGCCTTGGCCTCGCCGTGCTTGGCGATCACCGCCGCAAACAGCGCGTTGTTGTACATGTGCTGGCCGGAGCGGATGCAGATCTTGCCCTTCCACTTCGGATCGGCGAGCTCCTCATAGGTGATCGCGTTCTGCTGCACGCGCGTCTTCGAGGCGTAGACGATGCGGGCGCGCATCGCCACCGCGGCCCAATGGCCCTCCGGATCGCGATATTGCGGAGGCACGACCTGATCGACGGCCTTGGAGTTTAGCGGCTGCGTGATGCCGTTCTGGACGGCGTCCTCAAGCCGGCTGATATCGACGGTCAGCAGCACGTCGGCCGGGCTGTTGGCGCCTTCGGTTTTGATGCGCTGCTCAAGGCCGGA
The DNA here is from genome assembly GCA_945893085.1 of Rhodoplanes serenus. GTDB lineage: Bacteria > Pseudomonadota > Alphaproteobacteria > Rhizobiales > Xanthobacteraceae > Z2-YC6860. The sequence continues at coordinate 632 of CAMDEB010000080.1, forward strand.
GCTGGCCGAGATCATGTTGACCTTGATGCCGGTGTGCTTGGTGAAGGCTTCGAACAGCGGCTGGATCAGTTTGGATTCGCGATAGGTGTAGACATTGACCTCGCCGGATTGCGCGAGCGCGGAGCCCGCGGCGGCGAGCACGCCGGCGACCGCGAGCGAGATGGAACGAATCGACCGGGACATCATGGACGTGGCTCCTGTCCGAACACGGCGCGCCTCAAGCGAGCCTTGGCTGGCGTCACTGGTACCGCCCGACGCCGGCCGGTCAAGCCAATTTCACGTGTCGTATCAATATCTTAGAATGATTCTAGTTAGCCTTAGTCTAGAACGGGTCGAAATTGCAGGCGTTGCTCTTGAGGTTGCGAGCGAATTCCCCGCGCGACGTCCTCGGCCTTCTCTTGCGACACAGCGTCTCGGCCGAGGCCGCTCAACCGACCTGAGGCGTGCCGCCGTCCAGCACGGTCCGCATCACCGGCCGGTCGATGTTCTGCCCGGTCACGATCACCGCGACGCGGCGGTCCCGCAACCACTCGCGCTCCTTGATCAGAGCGGCGAGCGCGCCGGCGCCGGCGCCTTCAGCCAACGTGTGGGTGTCGCTGAACAGCACGCGGATCGCCTCGGCGATCTCGTCCTCGCCGACCTCGACGATGCGCTCGGCGCCGCGGCGGATGACCGCGAGCGCCTGCCCGTCGGGCACGCGCACCGCCATGCCGTCGGCGAACGTGAGCGCGGAGTTGGTGGTCACGACGGCGCCGGCGTCGAACGACAGGCGATAGGCGTTGGCGCGTTGCGCCACCACGCCGACGATCCTGGTCTTGAGCCCGAGCGCATCGCGCATTCCGATCATGGCGCAGATCCCGGAGCCGAGGCCGATCGGCACATAGACGGTGTCGAGATCGGCCGCCGCGGTGAGCAGCTCGAGGGCGTAGGTGGCGACGCCGATGATCAGATCGCGGTGCAGCGACGGCCCGTATTCGTAGCCGCGTTCGGCCGCGATTTGTTCGGCGCGTTCCTTTGCCTCGTCGAAGTCGCGGCCGTGCTCGATCAGTTCGGCACCGAACGCGCGCATCGCCGCGTTCTTTTCGACCGAATTGCCGTGCGGCACCACAACCGCAACCGGCACGCCGCTCTGTCGGCCGGCGTAGGCGAACGATTGGCCGTGATTGCCGCGCGTCGCGGTGACGACACCGCGGACCTCGGGCCGTTCACGGCGCAGCCGGTCGAAATAGACCAGCCCGCCGCGCACCTTGAAGGCGCCGGTCGGCGTGTGGTTCTCGTGCTTGACGATGACCTCGACGCCGGTCCGCGTCCGCAACTGCGGCCAGGCATATTGCGGCGTCGCCGGGACGGAGGCGCGCACGATCGGCAGCGCGGCTTCGACATCGGCCAGCGTGAACAGTGGACCCATTCAGTGCAAGCGCATTACGGCAGGCCGATGCGCGACGCATCTGCGGGCGGAGGCGCTTCGGCGATCTCCGCGATCAACTTCTTGACGATGGCCTGCCCGAACGATTCGAAGTTCTCCGCGACCATGACGAAGGCGCCCGGGCCGCCGATGACATTGTCTTGGAAGTATTTCGGCAGCCCGCCGGGCGGATTGGTGTGCTCGGGATTCCAGGGCATCGGCCGGTCGCTCAGGATCACCAGGCCGTTGATGGTGATGCCTTTGGCGAGCGCCTCATCGCGGGCGATCCTGACGTCGCGCCCGGAGTTGTTGGTGCCGTCGCCCGACACGTCGATGGTGCGCCGCGCCGCCTGAAATGGTGCGCGCTCGAGCAGCGCCATGGAGAAGTCGATCCCGCCGCTAATCGAGGTGCGCTCGGCGAACGAGCGCGGCAGCTCGATGAGCTGGTCGCCGAACTTGCGGGCCTGGTCCGCGTCGCCGATCAGCGTCCAGTCGATCACGACCCGCTGCGCGCTGAGGCCCGACCACTCGACGAAGCTCACGGCGATGCGCCGATGACGGCCGGAGCTGATGGCGTCGAGCACGCGTCTGTCGGAGATCGCCGATGCATAGCCCTCGCGCTGGAGCTGAAACTTGCGCTGATCGACGCTGCGCGACACATCGGCGGCGAGCACCAGCAGCAGGTCGACCGGCTCGGTGGCGCGCGCCCAGGGCGCGGCTACGACCAGCATGAAAAGGGTTAGAAAAACTCGCAGCGCCCGGGCCATTTCCGCACCTCTGAGAAACCGGCGTGCAAAGCCTAGCCGATTCCGAGGGGCTGCCCAACGGGGGGTGTGCGTTGGCGGATCAGACGAAAGTGGCAGCCAGCGGAGTGAGTGCGATACCGGACAATGTGGTGGTCCAGGTCTGGCTGGCCGCGATCGGAAACGCCTTGGTCACTGTGCCGGTGGTGACGATCTCGCCGGCGCGCAGCGGCGGGTTGTGCGGATCGCGGGCCAGCAGCCCGACCAGATGGCGTAGCGCCGACAGCGGGCCGTCGAGCACGAATTCGGCCTTGCCGCGATCGATGAGGGCGCCATTGCGATGCAGCGCGATCTCGAAGCCGGTGAGTGCGCCCGTCCACTCCGCCGCGCTGCGTTCGGCGATGGCGTGCCGCGGCCCGACGAACAGCGCCGCATGCAATCCACCCGCCGCGATCGTGTCAGGCAGGGTGAATTGCCATTTCGGAAAGATCGACTGCACGATCTCGAATCCGTGCGCCACCCAGTCGATGCAGCCGAGCAGCGCCGTTTCATCCATGTCGGGCGAGGGCGCGCGGTCGATCCCGAATACGATTTCCGGCTCGATCAGCGGTTCGGGGATGCTGCCGAGCGCGAACTCGAAGCGCGTGCCTACGTCGCGCACCGTCGTGTCGTACATGTCGCCCCAGATCGGCGCATAGACCTTATACTGCTCCCAGATGGTGCGGTTGGTGAAGCCGATCTTGCGGCCGACAGTGATCTCGCCGCGCGCCTGACGCAGCCGCCGCACTTCGGCGGTCACGGCATAGGCGTCGTCGACGGATAAGCCGGGGTGTCGGGCGGAGAACGGAGCGACCTGCGTGCGGCCCATCGCGGCGGCGGCCTCGGCCGCGATCGCCTGGATGATCGGCGCCGCCGTGGTCATTCCGCGGCCAGGCGCACGCCTGGGAAGGCGACCTCGACCAGGGTGCCGGCATTGACCGCGCTCTTGATCGAGAACGTGGCGCGGTTCGCCTCGGCCAAGGCCTTGGTCAGCGGCAGCCCCAGCCCGGTTCCGTTCGATCCCCAGCGCACCGAGGTCGCGAGCTGTCGGAACGGCTCGAGCGCGATGGCGATGTCCTTCTCGCTCATCCCGACGCCGGTGTCGCGCACGCGCAGGATCACCTCGCCGCCGCCGTCGTTGAGCGCGGTCGAGACGATCACCTGCCCGCCGGCGCCGGTGAACTTGATCGAGTTGGAAAGCAGGTTGAGCGCGATCTGGCGCACCGAGCGCGCGTCGGCCACGACCAGCGGCAAGGTCGGCGACAACGAGGTGCGGATGATGATGCGCTGGCGATTCGCCTGCGGCTGCATCAGCGCGACGCATTGCTGGATCAGCTCGTTGAGATCGACGCTGGCGAAGCTGAGCTCGAGCTTGCCGGCCTCGATCTTGGACAGATCGAGCAGGTCGTTGAGCAGCGAGACGAGATGCCCGCCGGAGGTGTGGATGTCCCTGAGATATTGCTTGTAGCGCTCGTTGCCGACCGGACCGAAGCGCTCCTCCATCATCACCTCGGAGAAACCGATGATCGCGTTGAGCGGGGTTCGGATCTCGTGGCTGATCTTGGCAAGGAAATCGGACTTGGCCGAGGAGGCCTTCTCCGCCTGCTGCTTGGCGTTGAGCAACTCACCTTCTGATTGTTTCCAGGGGCTGATGTCGCGGAACACGGCGCACAGTTTCTCGCCGTCGGCGATCCGGCCCAGCGTCATGAACAGCGGCACGGCACGGCCTTGGCGCGAACGCCCTATCACCTCGCGGCCCTCGTCATCGCCGGCGGCGCCGGGCCGGCCCAGGACGTCGAGGCGATCGTGCGCCGCGCGCTGGCTTTCCGGCGCGAACAGGGTGAGGAACGGGCGCCCGGTCAGCTCCTCGCTCTCGTAGCCGAACAGCGCCTCGGCGCTGCGGTTGAGCGAGAGCACCTGTCTCTCGCGGTCGAGCAGGATGACGCCGTCGGCGGCGGTGTCGAGGATCGATCGAAGCTCGCGGGCTTCGGTCTCGGCGCGCCGCAGCGCCGCGTCGGCGGTCTTGGCTCGCCCGTTGGGCGCAACGGGAGCCGTCGCATTGGCGAGCATCAGCACCAGCGCGGATTCGCCATCCCATGGCGTGCTGAACAGCCGCGCCTCGACCGGCAGCGTGTCGCCGTGGTTGGTGGTGATGGCGAGTGATTTCGCGCCGTTGTCGCCGATCGGAGCGGTGCCGGGCTCGATGAACAGTGCGTCCAGTCCGCCGGCGTCGGCCAGCGCATGGAGGTGGTCGTAGCCGGTCCAGTCGAGGAAGGCGCGGTTGGCGTAGATCAGCTTGTCGAGCCGGTAGACCAGCACGCCGACCGGGAGCCGATCGAGGATCGGGCGCTGGTCGATTCCCGAAATCCGCTCGGCCGCGCGCCACTCCGGTGGTGGTTCGGAGGCCGGCGTTTCGGATTTGGGCTCGGGCGGCGTCTGCTCGAACGTCGTCGACTCCAGCTCCGGCTCGGGTGTGTCGCCCGGCTTCTGGTTCTCGGCGTTGCGCAGCCGCGCCGTCAGCCGGCTGGCCAACTCGCCGAAGGCCTTGCGCTCGACCGGCGTGAGGCTCGGCGCCTTGTCCGGCGGTGCGGACGAGCGGAACGGCACGACGTTTTCCGATGGCGGCACGACCGTCAGCGTCGGGCGCTCCTCGCGCAGCACCGGCGGCTCTTGTTTTGTTTCCGGCGATGCACCGGCAGGTCGCGCTCCGATCAGTTCGGCCATGCGCGCGACGTCGCGGCAGACGCCGAAGCCGCGATAGCCGCGAAAGCCGCGGTCGCGGTCGAACACCGGCAGTCCGGACAGTTCGACGGTCAGCCGTTCGCCGTTCGCGTCGACCGGGAACGCGACGGTTACGCCGCTCCAGGTGTCGCGCGACGCAAAGGCGCGCGCGACCTGTCCCTCCGGGTCGAGACCGAGCATGGCCGCGATCTGATCCCAGGGCTGGCCGAGCGCCGCGGCGGTCCGCGGCCCGATCATCGCGATGAATTCGTCGGAGTCGATGATGTAGCGGCCTTCGGCATCGAGCTGCCAGACGAAGCGCAGCGGTTGGCGCCGGTCGGCCGGTGGCGATGCGGGCGCTGGCGGCGGCGCGGCTTGGATGACCGGCTCAGCCTCGACAGGCGGCGCTGGTGGTGTGGACGGGGGCGAGGCGACCGGTTGGGGAGCCTTTTGCTCCGCAGCCTGCTGTTCAAACATCGCCAGCAATACGGTCGAGGCATCGGTGCCGATGCGTTCGATCGAAATTCGTCCGGTCGACGCATTCCCCGACGCTTGGCCCGCCGTGAGCGCTTCGCCGGCAAGCGTCTCGATGCCGAGCGCGGCGAACGTCGTGGCGCGTTGCAGCCGCGCCTCGGCGGCCGGTGTCGCATACAGCAGCGCGCCGTTGGGCGCGAACAATGCGACGGCCTCGTCGCAGCCGGCGAGCAGACGATGCACCCGCTCGGCGAGCGGCAGGCTCGGTCCGGCCGGCTCGGTCGCGACCACCAGGATGGCGGTGGTGCGGTCGGCGAGCGTGACGCGCGAGCAGGCGCACATCAGCGCGCGGCCGAACCGCGCGCCGAAGCCGCGCAGCCGCTCGAGCCGCGGCGGCGCGCCGTGCGGCAGGCTGCCGGCGAGGCGCGCGATCTGCAGCGCGGCGCTGCTTTTGGGATCGATGACAAAACCGGCGAGTGCGGCCGAGGAGGGCGCATCGAAGATCGCGGCGGCGATCGGATTGGCCCACAGCACACGCGTTGCGTCCGCGCTCCACAGCCATGCCGGCACGACGCTGGTCGCGTGCACGCTCAGCCGCTGGTCGCGGAGGTAGGCGAGGACGGAACCGAACTCACTCATCCGCGTTCGCCCCCCAGGCGGCGCAGCACTTCGTTGTATTTAGTTGAAATCGTAATAGTCCCCGAAGCCGGCAACGTCCACGCCGCCGAGGCCTTGCGCGGCCAGTGATCGAGGCTAACCTTAATCCACGAGTTCCGTGTTGATTTCGCCTGGCACTCCCACGCCCACCCCGAGGAGGTTTGTATGGCCAACGAAGGTATGCCGAATTTCCAGGTCCCGCCGGAGATGCGCGCCCTGGCCGAGCAGAGCGTGGAACAGGCCCGAAAGGCCTTCGACGGCTTCCTGACCGCGACGCAGCGCGCCGTCTCGACCGCGGATGCCCAGGTCTCCGCGGCGCAGGCCAGCGCCAAGGATCTGGGGCAGAAGGCGGTCGGCTTCGCCGAGCGCAATGTCGCGGCCTCCTTCGATTTCGCCCAGCAATTGCTCAAGGCCAAGGACCCCCAGGAGGTCATGAAACTGCATGCCGATTTCGTGAAATCGCAGATGCAGGCGTTCAGCGAGCAGGCCAAGGAACTCGCGCAGACTGCGACCAAAGGCGCCATGAATCAGGCCTCCCGGTCCGGAGGCTGACGCGCCCGCGAAGTTTGGCGTTTCTCCGGCGGCCCCGTGGCTTTTTTGTGCGTTGCAAGATTTAATGTTGCAACGCAATATAACCCGTGCTATCTATATGGAGTCTGGACGGTCGCGGGGAACCGCTATGAGGAGGACACGTCATGGCCGAAGCCACCACCATCAAGCCGAAGGCGAAGCCGGCGGCGACGCCGTACATCGAGGCGCCAAAGTTCGAGATGCCGCGCTTCGACATTCCGAAATTCGAGATGCCCAACCTTGAGGTCCCCGCCGCGTTCCGCGAGATCGCCGAGAAGGGCGTCACGCAGGCGAAGGACAACTGGGAGAAGATGAAGGCCGCGACCGAAGAGGCGACCGGCCTGCTCGAGGACAGCTTCGCCACCAGCAGCAAGGGCGCGGCCGACTACAGCCTCAAGCTGATCGAAATCTCCCGCGCCAACACCGATGCTGCGTTCGACTTCTTCAGCGAGCTGGTGACGGTGAAATCGATTTCCGAGGTGGTCGAACTGTCCGCCGCTCATGCGCGCAAGCAGTTCGACACGGCCAGCGCCCAGACCAAAGAACTCGCCGCGCTCGCCCAGAAGATCGCGACCGAGGCTGCCGAGCCGCTCAAGGCCGGCGTCACCAAGGTGATCAAGAAGGTCGCCTGAGTTCGAATTCTCGCGAGATTTGGAAAACAAAAGCCCGGATGAAAGTCTGGGCTTTTGTATTTTGCGTTGGCCGGATCACGGCTCGATCTTGATGCCGGCGGCGTGGATCGCCTTGCCCCACTTTTCGATCTCGTCCTTGAGGAACGCTCCGAAAGCCGCAGGCGTGCTGGCCACCGGCACCGCGTCCTGCGTGCGATAGGCGGCCTGCACATCGGGCCGCGCCAGCACCTTGGCGATCTCCTGCTGCAGCTTGCTCACGATCTCCGGCGGCGTGCCGGCCGGCGCCATGAAGCCGAGCCAGGCGTCGCCCGAATAGCCCGGCACGGTTTCGGCGATCGCCGGCAGGTCGGGCGCCGTTGCCGTGCGCTTGAGGCTGGCGACGCCGATGGCACGCACCTGGTTGGCCTTGATCTGCCCCTGCATGGTGGCGAGCGCGTCCATCATCATTGACGGCTCGCCGGCGATCACGTCCATGCGGGCCTGGCTCGACGACTTGTAAGGCACGTGCTGGATGTCGATGCCGGTCATCGATTTGAGATGCTCCATCGGCAGGTGATAGATCGAGCCGACACCCGAGGAGGCGTAGTTGAGCTTGCCCGGCTGCGACTTCGCCAGGGCGATCAGCTCGGCCACCGACTTCACCGGCATCTTCGGATTGACCACCAGCACCAGCGACAGCGAGTTGAGCTGGGTGATCGGCGTGAACTCCCGCATCAGCTCATAGCCGCGCCTGGGCGACATGGTCTCGCCGATGGCGAGCGCATTGGACACCATCAGCAGCGTGTAGCCGTCGGCCGGCGCCCGCATCGCGACCTGGGTGCCGATGATGGCGGCGGCGCCGACGATGTTCTCGATCACCACCGGCTGGCCGAGCGACTGCGACAGCGCCTGCACCAGCGGGCGGGCGAAGGTGTCGCCAGCTCCTCCCGCCGCGAACGGCAGGATCATCTTGATCGAGCGGTTGGGATAGCCCTGCGCCTGCGCCGAGCCGGTGAAGGCGACGGCCGCGACAATGCCGATCAGGCGCGCGACGCCACTGAGCTTGGTCATGAATCCCTCCCTGGATCGTTTTGTTTTCGCGCAGCGTTCAGTGCCGCGCGAAGAATTCCGAAATCATCTTGAACGTCTCCGGCTTCTCGACCAGGAAGCCATGCAGCGTCTTCGGAAACATCCGCGCCTCGGCGTTGGGCATGCGCTTGGCCATCTCCACCATGTGGCGCGGCGGGGTGATGATGTCCTCCTCGCCGCCCATCAGCAGCGACGGCGCCTTGATCTCGCCGATCCGATCCCAGGTGTCGTGGGTGAGGATCGAATCGCCCATGTGCAGGAAGCCCTTGATCGGCCGCTTGGCGGCGATGAGGTTCTGCACGGTCCGATTGATGGCTTCGATGTTCGCGTCGTAATACTCGGCGGTGTAGAAATACGTCATCAGCCCCGGAAACAGCTTCTCGTAGCCGGCGCCCTGCGCGGTCGCCATCCACCAGTTGACCATGTTGTGGCGGCGCATGTCGGGCTTGGCGAAGGTCGAGGTCATCACCAGGCTGCGCACGCGCTTGGGCTGTTCGAGCGCGACCCACTGGCCGATGTTGCCGCCGAGCGACTTGCCGAAGAAATGCGCGCGCTCGATGCCGAGGTGATCCATCACGCCGATGGTGTCGAGCGCCATCATGCGCGTGGTGTAGGGATAATCCGGCACGTCGCTCTCGCCGATGCCGCGGTTGTCGAAGGCCAGCACCTTGTAGGATTTCGCGAGCTCGGTGAGATGCGCGCCCCAGGCCTGCCAGTTGCCGCTGGCGTAGCCGCCGATCAGCACCACCCAGTCGCCCGAGCCCTGCACGGTGTAGTTGATCTTCACGTCTCCAACGGTCGCAAACGGCATGCGCGCTTCTCCTGGTCCGGCGTTACGCGCGCGACGCTAGCACAGCCCATCGAAGCACTTCTATTCCGCCTGGATACCGATCTCGCGGACCACCTTGCCCCAGGTTTCGTATTGCGAGCGGATGAACGCCCCGGTGCTCTCCGGCGTGCCCGCGCCGTCGGTGAAGAAGCCGATGTCGCGCAGCCGCTTCACGATGTCCGGATCGCTCATGATCGGCTGCATCTCGCGGTTGATCCGCGCCACAACGTCGGCCGGTGTTCCGCTCGGCGCCACCAGCAGCATCCAGCCCGTGAAATTGAAGCCCGGGAAGGTTTCGGCGACGGTCGGCACATTCTCGTATCCCGGAATCCGCTGGCCCGATGTCACCGCGAGCGGGCGCAGCGTGCCGGCGGCGACGGCGCCGCGCGCCGAGGGCACCGCGAGCACGGTGAGCTGGACCCGGCCGGCGATCGTGTCCTGCACGCCCTGCGGCATCGCCGAATAGGGAATCTGCGGGATCTGCGTGCCGCCGAGCTTGTTCAACCAGGCTGCGATCATGCCGGAGAAATTCTTCGGGCCGTCGGTCGCGAACGAGAGCCGGCCCGGCTCGGTCTTGGCGAGCGCGAACATCTCCGATAGCGTCGTTGCCGGCACCGCCGGATGCGCCAGCACCAGGAACACGCCCTGCGCCACCATCGACACCGGCACGAAATCCTTCAGGGCGTCGTAGGGCAGCGACTTGAAAGTGTAGGGATTGGTCACCAGCGCCGCCGCGGTGGCGAAGAAGAAGTTGTAGCCGTCAGGCTCGGAGCGTGCGGCAGCCTGCGCGCCGATCACGTTGCCGCCGCCGGGGCGGTTCTCGACCACGATCTGCTGGCCGATGGCGCGCGACAACCGTTCCATGACCAGCCGGCAGATGATGTCGGGCGTGCCGCCCGCGGCCTGGGAGACGATGACGCGGAGCGGCCGTGCCGGCCAGCTCTGCGCGTCCGCGCCGGTGGATGCTGCAAGCCACAACAGCGGCAGCGCAAGTTGGCGAAGCACCCAGTTCATGCGGTCCCTCCCGACGACATGGCCGGGCGCATGCTAGCAGTTCCGAGCGGGTTTGAACCCGGCGTCCGGGTGCGGCGACCACTTTGCGGCGGGAGGTCGGCTGCTTGCCAAAGCGGACCTTTGCTCTTAGGTTCCGGCCCGCTTGAGACCCATGCAGGTGTAGCTCAGTTGGTTAGAGCGCTGGTCTGTGGAACCAGAGGTCGGTGGTTCGAGTCCACCCACCTGTACCATCCCCGAAACCGATCACTCTGCGCCCAAAATGAAGACCGCCCCGCGGGGTTTCCCCGGCGAGGCGGCCTGTCATCCGGCCGTTGTCAGCCGTAGCGTTCTTGTGAGCCGCGCGAAGAACGCGCGGTGATCAGTATCGCGAACTGACGTACCGCGGAGCTGCGCCATAAGCATGGACGCCGAGCGGCTTCTTGCCCGGACCCGGGCAATCGCAGTCCCGAAGGTCGCGGTTGACGCCGGGGATTTCACGTTCCTCGACGACGCGCTTCCGCTCGGTGTTGTACTTGTGCTCAACGAGATTGACGTTGGTGTTGACGGTCTTGGTGTCAACGTTCCGCTTCGTCAAGATCAGTTCTTTCTCGATGATGACGTGGTTGTGTTGAACCACGCCAACACTGCGAGTCTCGTTTTCCTTGATGATCAGGTGATTGGTCTCGATCACGCGCTTCGACGGAACCACGCTCTGGGTCTCGATGACCCGCGAGTGGTCGACGTCACGCGTGTTCTTGATCACTTCCTGACTGTCGTAGTTCTTCGGAGGAGGGCACTTGTAGCAATTGTTGACCCTGCCATAGCCGCCCGCGGCGGCCGGGGTCGCAACCCCAACCAACGCAACGGCCAACAGGGCCCCCAGTGACGCAACAACGTACTTCATCTTACGCTCCCTACACTTTGAACGCGGCTCATCCGCGTGCGGGTGATTGACTCAGAACCTGGGCTGAGCCCCCCATTGGCCTCCTCACGGTGAACACAGATTAACCGGACTTTTACGGTTTGTTAACTGTTTCTTTTAACCGTTTAAACTATTGATAATAAATGGTTTCCAGCATTCGTCCCATGTTGGGACGACATGAGTTATCCACAGGTTTTCCACAACCGCCGCGGGCAAAAATAAGGCGTCCGACGGGGGTCCGTCAGACGCCAGGAACGACGCGGATTTTGGCCGGTCCGGATGGTTGCAACGGGCCAGTCAGTTCTCCGGTTTGATGCCGGCGCGAGCCACCAGCTCCTTCACGCCGGCGATCTCTGCGACAAGACGCGCAGTCATCTGCTCGGGCGTGCCCGCGACGATCTCATAACCGGCCCGGCGCGCGGCGTCCCGCGCCTCGGGTTTTGCCATAGCCGCTCTGGATTCTTTGACCAGCAGCGCGACGACGTCCGGCGGAGTTCCCGCGGGAGCGAACAGCGCGTTGAAGGTGTCGGAGATGAATCCGGGATAGCCGGACTCGATCATGGTCCGCACGTCCGGCAGCGACCACCACCGGCTCGCGCCGGTGACCGCCAGCGCCCGGATGGTGCCGGCCTTGATCAGCGGCTCGACCGGGGCGAGCGCGACCGATCCGACCTGCACCGTTCCGGCGACCACCGCCTGCACCGAGGGACCGCCGCCGCGAAACGGAATGTGCTGCATGGTGATGCCAGCGCGCAGCTTCAGCAGCTCGCCGGACAGGTGCGACTTGGTGCCGACGCCGGGCGAGGAATAGTTGAACTTGTCGGGCTCGGCCTTGGCCTTGGCGACCAGGTCGGCGATCGAGGTGATGCCGGATTCAGGCCGCACGTAGATCACGTTCGGCGCGTTCACCAGTTCGGAGATCGGCGCGAAGTCCTTGAACGGATCGTAGGGCAGGTTGGCGAACAGCCCCGGATTGACTGCGATCGCCGTCGAGGTCAGCAGCAGCGTGTGACCGTCGGGATTGGCGCGGGCCACGTAGGTGATGCCGAGGTTGCCGCCGCCACCGGCGCGGTTGTCGACGATCACGCTCTGGCCCAGTGCCTTCGCGAGCGAAGTCGAAATGATGCGGGCGATGATGTCGGTCGGGCCGCCGGCCGCGAACGGCACGATCAGGGAGATCGTTCGCGTCGGATAATGCGGGAGTTGCGCGCGCGCCGGGATGCCGGACGCCGAGGCCGCCAGCGCGCCGCCGAGCAGCCCGCCGGTCCGCATCAAGAAATCTCGCCGAAGCATGACGACCTCCCTATTTCTTGCCTCGTTGTTGTTGAAGCAATCCTAAGGGCGGGCGAGGCGGAAAACCAAGGATGAATTTGCCGGCGGGGCGGCCTCGGCAGGGCGCTCGATTCCGTATAGTCTTGGGCCGACCGTTGCATCCTGCCCTGGTGGTCCGCATGAACAACCCTTCGCCGCAGCAACTCAGCCAATCCGGCTCGCTCGACGAGCTCTACGGCAAGCTTGGACAGGTCATGATGGTGCCGGGTTGGGCCAAGACCGCGCCGTCGCTGTGGCCGGAGCCCAAGAAGGTGTTCAGTCCGCACCGCTGGGCCTACGACCAG
>CAMDEB010000081.1 GCA_945893085.1 Rhodoplanes serenus
AACGACGTCATCGCCGGCCATGTGCCGATCACCTTCGGCACGCCCGGCACCAAGCCGGTGATCGATGCCGGCAAGGTTGTCGCGCTGGCGGTGGCGGCGCCGAAGCGGGTGGCGATCCTGCCCGACGTTCCGACCTTCGCGGAGCAGGGGCTGCCGATTCCCGAGCTCGACGCCGGCGCCTGGTTCGGCATTCTTGCGCCGGCCGGCACGCCGAAGGACGTCGTCGCCAAGCTCAACCAGCATTTCAACGATGCGCTGAAGCATCCGCCGGTTCGCGAACAGCTCGACAAGCTTGGCCTGGTCCCGCAAGGCACGACGCCGGAGCAGTTCAAGCAGTTTCTGCATGAAGAGATCAAACGCTGGCCGCCGATTTTCGCGCGGGCAGGGATCGGCCGGGCCGGCGAACCGGCGCGGTAGTTGTCGGCGCCATGCGAAGGGGAGAGCGATGACAGGCTTTGCGAATGTTCCGAAGGCGGCGGCTGCTGTCGCGTTCGCGTGCGGTGTCGCGCTGACGGCGCCGGCCGCGGCCCAGCAATATCCAACCCAGCCGATCAAGATCGTTGTCGCTGCAGCGGCCGGCGGCTTTGCCGACGGCGTTGCGCGCCTGATCAGCGAAGGACTTGGCGAGCGCCTGGGTGGGAGTATCGTGATCGAGAACCGCGGCGGGGCGGCCGGCAATCTCGGCTCAAAGGCGGTGGCCGAAGCGCCGCCCGACGGTCATACGATCTTGGTGACGACGACCGGCCTGTCGATCAACGCGACGCTCTACAAGAACAAGGGATTTGAGATCAGCGACCTGCGGGTCGCCGCCATCGTCGGCTCGGCACCGGAGACGATCGTCACCAACCCGAGCAATCCCGCAAAGACCCTCGCCGAGCTGGTGAAGGCGGCCAAGGAAAAGCCGATCACCTTCGGCAGCGCGGGCGTCGGCAGCGGCTCCTACATCGCCGCGGAATATCTGTTCCGCGTGCTGGCCAAGGTCGAGGCGGTGCACGTGCCGTTCCCCGGCGGCGCGCCGGCGATCACCGCGCTGATCGGCAATCATGTCGGCAACGTCGTCGCGACGCTGTCGCCGATGATCGTGCACATCAACCAGGGCACGCTGCGCGGCCTCGGCATTGCGAGCGCCAAGCGCCATCCGGCCGTGCCGTCGGTGCCGACCTACGCCGAGAGCGGCTTCCCGGATTTCTACGCGGCCTCCTGGGTCGGCTTCTTCCTGCCGGCGAAGACCAGCGACGCCGTCGCCGCGAAGCTGAACGTAACGATCAACGAGTTGCTCAAGGACGCCAAGGTCCAACAGGGGATGACGAGATTCGGCCTCGAGCCGATGTCCGGCTCGACCGACGAGGCGACGCGGTTCTTCCGCAGCGAGATCGAGAGCTGGGGCAAGATGGTGCGCACCCTCAATCTTTCGGTGAACTAGGTCGCACATGGCCAATCTCAAGCTGACGCTGGCCTGCTGGGATTACGACCGCACCCGGCCGCTGATCGACGGCCGCGTACGTCCGGAGGGCATCGACCTCGACATCAAGCTGCTGCGGCCGCGCGTGACGTTCCAGCGGATGCTGGACGACCGGGAGTTCCACGTCTCTGAGCTGTCGCTTGCGTCCTACACGGCGCTCAAGGGCCGCGGCGACTGCCCGTTCGTGGCGATCCCGGTGGCGCTCTCCAAGATTTTCCGCCACTCCTGCATCTACGTCCGCACCGACGCCGGCATTAAAAAGCCTGCGGACCTCAAGGGTAAGCGCGTCGGCACCAGCCAGTACAGTTCGACGGCGCTGGTGTTCATGCGCGGCATGCTGCAGCACGACTACGGCGTGCATGCCTCCGACATGCACTGGTTCATGGGCGGGCTGAACACGTTCGTCGAGAAGCCGCTGATCCCGCTGGATCTGCCGAAGAACGTCAGGCTGGACTTCCTCGCCGCCGGCAAGACCCTGGAGGGCATGTTCGAGGCTGGCGAACTGGATGCGCTGCTGTCGATCTACATTCCGTCGATGTTCCTGAAGGGCTCGCCCCGCATCGCGCGGCTGTTCCCGAAATTCAAAGAGGTGGAGCAGGACTACTACCGTCGCACGCACATCTTCCCGATCATGCACACGGCGGTGATCCGCGAGGACGTGCACCGCGAGCATCCGTGGGTCGCCAAGAGTCTCTACCGCGCTTTCAGCGAGGCCAAGGCGCTGGCGGTGAATGGTCTCTACGACACCGACGCGCTGCACCTGGCGCTGCCGTGGCTGCTCGATCATGTCGAAGAGGCTTGGCGCGTGTTCGGCAAGGACTACTGGGCCTATGGGTTGGAGCCGAACCGGCCGACGCTGACCGCCATCGGCCAATATGTCCACGAGCAGGGGCTGAGCTCGCGGATCGTGACGCCCGATGAGCTGTTTGCGAAGGTCGAATAGCTAGAGAAAGATGCTGGGGTTGCGGATGCACTGATCGCAATCGATCAGGTTGACCTGCTTGGCCTGGATTTCGCAGCGGTCGCCGTTCTGCATCACGCGGTGGCCAGCCCAGCCGGTCAGAATCCGGGTCTCGTCGCCCCAGAACTCGCTGATCAGGAAATTCGACCGCACCATGCGGACCGCGTCGCGATCGGTTGCGAACACCTCGACGTTGCTGATCAGCCGCACCGTGCGCGAGGCCGGCGCCTGCGACCAGGCAAAGCCGGTGCGGAGGCGATAAATGCGGTCTTCGAGGCGCCGGCGGTCGTCGAACATCACCGCGATCTCGCGCCGCGGGTCGCCGGCGTTCGGCGTCGACGGCACCCAGTAGATGCACTCGGGCGCGTACAGCGCAATCCAGTCCTCGTAGCGGAGCTGGTCGAGCAGCCGCGCCTCGCGTTCGATCAGCATGCGGAAGCGGTCGCGCTCCGCGACGTCCGTCACCACCCGGTCGTCGCGCTGCCAGTCGGAGAAGTTCGCAATCAGCTCGCGGTAGAGCGCATCGCTGACGTAGTAGGAGCTTTTCGACGGATCGGACTGCGCCTGAATGCTCATGCTCAGGGCTCCCGCTGGATCGCAAGGTTCGGCCGCGCCTTCATCAGCCGCTTCCACTCCTTGAAATGCTCGCGCATGAAGGCCTCGTCGGTCGCCGGCGCGGTGATGCTGCCGTCCTCGTGGGTCTTGATGCGGTCGGGGATGCCGAGGCCGCGGTGCATGTAGACCCATTCGTCCTCCAGCGCGTCGAGGCCGCGCTGGATCTGCTCGAAGTTGGCGACGTCGTCGACCTCGCCGAAATTCGGAAAACCCTCCTGGGTGCGCATGCGCAGCGCGTTGATGTCGTTGACCGCTTCCTCGCCGATGTCGCCGTTGGCGTCGACGATCATGGTGCCGTACCAGATCGCGTTGGTCTCGCCGACGCTGATCGGCTCGAACACCTGGATATGGTTGCCGAGCAGCGAGAAGTTCGGGAACACGTTGATGTTGACCGGCTCGGAGCCCGCGAGATCGAGCAGGTCGAACGCGCGCTCGCCGTGGCGCTGCTTGAACTTCTCCTCGTAGTGCTCCATGCCGGGGTGCGCGGATTCCATCGCCCACAGCCCGCCGGACCGCTTCTCCACGTTCGGCCGCTTGTCCTTGAAGTGATTGCCGTGGCCGGTGTAGCGCATGTACATCGGCAGGCTGTCCGGCGAGTTGCGGTAGTACGACATGCCCTTGGCGTTGTCGCCGGCGAAGCGGTTTTCCGTCTCCAAGAGTGAGCGGTGCGAATAGACCACGTGATAGCCGTCGCAGGAGTTGTCGTAGGCGAGCTTCCAGTTGCCCTTGTACTTGATGCGGTTCGCCTCGCAGACCACGACCTTGCCGCCGGGGTTGCGATCGAGCCACTCGTCGATCGGCTTGGTGATCGGCCCGAGATGTTCCACCAGCGGCAGCGCGTCCGGATTGAGCGTGCCGAAGATGAAGCCGCGATAGGATTCCACCCGCGGCACCTGCGCGATGTTGTATTTCGCCTCGCGGAAATCGCAGGCATAGCCGTCGGGCCACGGCACGCCGCGCAGCTTGCCGGTGTTGAGGAAGTTCCAGCCGTGATACGGGCACTGGAACGATTTGGCGTTGCCCTTGTCCCAGCGGCACAGCGTGGTGCCGCGGTGTGTGCAGCGGTTGTACAGCGCGCGAATCTGGCCGTTGCTGTCGCGCACGATGATGAGCGGGCGCAGACCCATGCGCCGGGTGATGAAATCGTTGTCGTTCGGAATCTCGCTCTCGTGCGCGAGGTAGGTCCAGGTCGCCCCGAAGACGTGGGTCATCTCGTGCGTGAAGATCGCCGGATCGGTGTAGATCAGCCGGTGCGCGCGCTCCTCCTGGACCAGCTCGTCCCAGTCGTAGAGCGCCCCGCCGTCGATCCGGCGCGGCGCGGCACCGATCCTCTCAAGTCTGGTCATGGCGCGCTCCTTCAGGGTCGTGCGGACGGCTAGAAGAAATCGAAGTACTCATTCTGCTCCCACTCGGTCGGTTCGTCACCTTGCGAACCGCCCGCTTGTTCCAGCGATTTCTGATAGCGGCCCGCTTCGGTCCGCTTCAGCTTGAGAAAATAGTCGACGAACACGTCGCCCAGCTCGCGCCGGAACAGCGCATCCTTGTCCAGCGCATCGAGCGCGTCCGGCAGGCTGGTCGGCAGCATGGTGCGCTTGACGGCGTAAGGCTCGTCATCCTGCGGCCCCGGATCGAGCGCGCCGTCGATGCCGTCGAGCCCCGCGACGATCTGCGACAGGATATAGAGATACGGGTTGGCGGCCGGCTCGCCGACCCGGTTCTCCAGCCGCGTCGCCGGATCGCCGGGGCCGCCCAGCACGCGGATCATCGCGCCGCGGTGGTCGTAGCCCCAGGTCGCGCGATCGGGCGCCAGCGAGTTCGGCCGGAAGCGCCGATAGCCGTTGACCGTCGGCGTCGAGAAGGCGGTGGCGGGCACCGCGTGGTGCAGCAGGCCCGCGAGATAGGAGCGGCCGAGCGGCGACAGCACATCGCCGCTGCGCTCCGGAGCGAACAGGTTGGCGCCGCTTTTTGCATCGACCAGCGACTGATGCAGATGCCAGCCGCTCGAATAGAAGCCCTTCAGCGCCGGCCGGCACATGAAGGTCGCGAAATATCCCATCCGCCGGCAGATTTGCCGGGTCGCGGTGCGGAACAGCACCGCGTTGTCGGCGGCTTCCAGCGCATTGCGCGGCGCGAAGGTGCATTCGACCTGACCGGGCCCCCATTCGTTTTCGATCGAGCGCAGCGGCAGCCCCAGCGTCTCGTAGGCTTCGCCGAGCGCGCTGAACACCGGCTGCATCAGGTCCATGTTGGATTCGGAGTAATAGTGATAGCCGGGCTCGACCGGCCAGGTCTTGATCGGGCGGCCGCGCGTGCCGGGCACCGCGACGTTCTCGTCGGTCAAATGCTCCTCGGCGACGCGCAGCAGATACCATTCGATCTCGACGCCGATGACGCAGCGCATGCCTTTCTCGGCGAGCCGCTTGGTTTGCTTGCGCAACAACTGGCGCGGCGAGAAATGAAACGGCGTGCCGCTGTTGAAGTATTCGTCGCACAGCATCCAGCCGACGCCGGGCGCCCACGGCAGCACGCGAAACGTCGAAGGATCGGGCACGGCCGTGAGACTGGGCGAGCCCGTCATCTCGTCGAGCCCCATGCCGCCGCCGCGCGTGAACGACGCGAACACGCGGGCGCCCGCGGAGTCGAGCGTATGAGCGGCGACGCCGATGTTGAAACCGTCCGTCAACGCCGAGAGAAAAGCCGGCACCGTGACCGTCTTGGCCCGCGAGTAGCCGTGCGAGTCCGCCCAGGCCAGACGGATGAATTTCAGGTCTTCCTTCTCGATTCTGCGCTTGAGCTCCTCGGCTTGCAGCCGCTGCTCTTCGGACCAAAGTCCGTGTCTTGCGATGAATGCGGCCAGTGGTTGCATTTTCAAATTGCTCGACGAACGGGACGAAGCGGCAAGTTTCCCAGAAACCTGCGTCGCATGCTACTGATCGATGCGACGTCGCAATGCGAAGAGAGGGTTCCATGGGGCTTGCGTCACCCGCCGGACTGCGCGCCGAGGTGCTCACCGCCTGCCGGGTGTTGAGCCATTTTCGGATCGTGGAGGGGTTCGGTCACGTCAGCGTGCGCGTGCCGGGCGCGGACCGGATCCTGTTCACGCCACGGCGGGCGCTCGGGCTGGTGACGGATGCGGAGCTGCTCGAGCTCGATCTCGACGGCCGCCAGGTGGCCGGCGGCGGCAGCCCGGCGCTCGAGGTGCCGATGCATCTCGCGGTCTATCGCCGCCGTCCGGACGTGATGGCGATCGTGCGCGGTCATCCGCGCCATGTCGCGGCCTACGCCTGCGCCGCGCAGCCGCTTCGGGTGGCGCACGGTTTCGGCGCCAATCTCGGGACCACGGTGAACGTGTTCGAGCAGCCGTTCCTGGTGGCCAGCAAGGAGATGGGCGAGGGCGTCGCCACCGCGCTCGGGGATTCGGAAGCGGTGATCCTGCAGTCGAACGGCATGCTGGCGGTCGGGCAATCGGTCCCGCACGCCTGCGTGCAGGCGCTGTTCCTGGAGGAGACCGCGGAGCTGCAGCTTCTCTCTCACGGCGCCGGCCTGACGCCGCGGTTCTATGCGCCAGAAGGCGCCGCGCGCCGCCACGGCGACGATCGCGTCCACGAACCGATCCGCGCCTGGGAGTATTACGTCGGCGCGGCCGACGGCAAGTTCACCGTGTCCGGCCGATAAACCGGTTCATTCCGACATCGGTTTCCCACATCCGCCGATGCGCCTCCTGCATGTAGGGCAGCGCGCGCTTGCGCGACTCGACGACGGCGTCGTAGTCGGCGATGAAGTGCCGCATCAGATCCGTGACCTCGCGGCGCAGCGCATCCTCGTCGATGGTCTTGACCTTGCGCTCCTTGATCACGACGCGGCCGTCGACGATCACGCTCTCGACGCCGCGGCCGGCCTCGGTGTAGACGAGCTGCCGCGCGGCGCTGTTGTAGGGCAGGTAGGCGACGTCGTTAAGATCGATCAGAATCAGGTCGGCCTTGTAGCCCGGACGGATGGCGCCGAGGCAGTGAGCCAACCCTGCGGTTCGCGCATTGCCGATGGTGGCGTGGCGCAGCACCTCGTGCGCCAGCTCCGGCCCGGGCTCCGGATCGCTCACCGCTGCGAACAGGCAGAACAGCTTCATCGCCTGGAACACGCTCTGCACGTCGCTGCCGCTGCAGTTGTCGCAGCCGAGGCCGAGCCGCACGCCGGCGTCGCGCAGATCGCAGACCGGCGCGATGCCGCTCTTGAGCTTCATGTTGCTGAGATGATTGAGCACGATCCCGGCGTCGGCGGCCGCCATGCGGTCCATCTCGCGGCGGGAAATCCAGACGCTGTGGACGATGTTCAGCTTCGGCCCGAGCAGGCCGTTGTTTTCGAGATAGCTGATGAGCGAGCCGTCGTGATCGGCGAACTGCTCACGCGCGATCAGCACCTGGCCCCTGGTCTCATAGACGTGGGTGTAGATCGGAAGGTCGTGCTTGTGCGCCAAGTCGGCGCAGCCTTGCAGCATCTTCGGCGTGCAGCGTTGCGGCGCAAACGGCGCGATCGCCCAGTGCAGCGTGCCGCCCGCCGGATGACGCTTGAACTGGTGTTCGAGATAGTCGAGCTGGTCGCGGACCGGACGCCCGGTGGTGCCGAGCATCTCCTGCACGTCCGGCGGCAGGCTGTCCTTGTGGCGGACCATGGCGATCGGCGGCACGTCCCAGACCATCGGCGAGAACACGACGCGAATCCCCGCCTCGCGATAGGCGGCGATGACCACATCGGTGTTCGCGTCGTTGAGCGGGGACAGGCCCAGCATGTCCTGCACCGTGGTGATGCCGCAGCGAAGCGACTCCAGCGCGCCGACCAGGGTGCGCGCGCGCACCTCTTCCTTGCTGCGGTTCTGCCCCATCGGCAGCGTGTAGAGCAGCCAGGTCTCGAGCGGCATCTCCTCGAACAAGCCGCGGCACAGCGTATCGTGCGAATGATAGTGCGCGTTGATCAGGCCCGGCACCACCAGCCGTCCGGATGCATCGACCACCTCGTATTCACCGCCCACGGCGAGCCCCGCGCCGACCGCGCGGATGTCGCCGTCCTCGATCAGGATGTCGGCGATCTTGGGCTTATGGACGTCGCCGTCGTGGTCGTAAACCTGGCCGCCGCGCACCAGCAGTCTTCTCGATGCCATGGACTCATGAGCTCCTATTCGTGGCCCGCTTCGACGGTTCGCGCCAGCACGCCCTGCCGGCGCCGGCTGCGCAGCCAGGGCAGGATCAGGGCCAGCGCGACCATGACCCACAGCACGTTCCCCAGCGTCGACGAGAACAGGATCGTGGGATCGCCCTGGCCGACGCGCAGCGCGCGCAGGAAGTACTGCTCGAACAGCGGTCCCATCAGCACCCCGATCAGGATCGCGGTCACCTCGTATCCGGTCTTGCGCGCGATGTAGCCGATCACGCCGAAGCCCAGCGCCAAGCCCATGTCGAACACGTATTCGCGCTCGGAAAACGCGGCGATGGTGACCAGCGACAGGATCAGCGGCACCAGGAAGCGCGTCGGAACCCACACCACCCGGCTCATGTAGCGGGCGAGCGGCAAGATCATCAGCGCCATGAAGATGTAGCAGACCAGCATCTGCATGTAGACGCTGTAGACGAACTCCGGACGCTCGATGAACAGGCGCGGCCCGAGAACGATGCCGTGATAGGTGAGCACGATGGTCATGATCGCGCCGGTGGTGCCGCCGGGGATGCCGAGCGCGAACACCGGGACCAGCGTTCCCGAGGTCACGCCGTTGTTGGCCGATTCCGGCGCGATCACGCCCGGCGGGTGGCCGGTGCCGTAAAGCTCGGGCGTTTTCGAGAGCAGCTTCGAATAGTGATAGGCGAGGAACGCCGCGACGGTGGAGCCCGCGCCCGGCAGGATGCCGATGATCAGGCCGATCAGCGAGGTCCACACGGTCTGCCACCAGTAGCGGCCGGTGAGCCAGAGCCCTTCGAGCGTGTCGCTCCAGCGCGCGCCCCTGGCCTTGGACAGGTCCTCGCTGCGCACGATGGTTTCGCTTTCGAGCATCACGAAGGCTTCGGAGATCGCGAACAGCCCGATCAGCGCCGGGATCAGCGGCACGCCGTCGTAGAGCTCGAGCAGGCCGAAGGTGGCGCGCGGCGTCCCGAACACCGGATCGACGCCGATGGTGCCGATCATCAGCCCGAAGAAGCCGGCGATGATGCCCTTGAGCAGGTCCTGCGCCGCGATCGCGGCGATCAGCGTCAGGCCGAACACGATCACCACCACCATCTCGACGCTGCGGAAGTAGAGGCCGAGCTGGGCGAGGGCAGGCAACGCCGCCATGGTGGCGATGGTGGTCACGAGACCGCCGAAGGCGGACGCCGAGAAGCACAGCACCAGCGCCTGCTGCGCCTGGCCCTTCTTGGTCATCGGGTAGCCGTCGAGCGTGGTCGCGACGGCGCCGCCTTCGCCCGGCATGTTGAACAGGATCGCGGGGATGCCGCCGCCGAGCTGGGTGGTGCAATAGAGCGAGATCATGAACGCCATGCCGCTCTCGATGTCCATGTGCAGCGTCAGCGGCAGCAGGATGATCAGCGTGTTCTGCGCGCTGAAGCCCGGAAGAATGCCGACCACGGTGCCGAGCACCATGCCGGGGATGATCACCCACCACAGCGAGAGCGATCGCACGAACAGCTCGAGCAGCACGGCGTTTGAAACGTCCATGCTCAGGCTCCGCCGATCAGTGCGGAAATGGAATTCAGGATCATGCCGCGCGGCAGCTTGCTGTCGAGCAAGGTGATCAGCGCGAGATGCACCATCGCCGCGGTCACCAACGCGACACCGAGCAGCGTGCGAAGCCGCGTGACGCCGAGCAGCCGCATGCAGCCGATCAGAAGAAAGAACAGGCCGACGGTCGCGCCCACCCAATAGATGGTGACGACGTAGAGCAGCACCATGAAAGCGAGCCCGAGGCGCTGCCGGTTGAAGACGTTGTCGTCGAACAGCTCGCCCGTGCTCCAGGAGCCGCGGCCCCGGGCGATCGCGAGCCCGAGCCGCGCCACGTGGGCGATGCACAGCGCGAGCAGCACCAGACCGATGATGATGCCGGTCGCCTTGGCCTCCCAGACCAGGTCGACCGTCGAGGCCAGGTAATAAACCGTGAGGCAGCCGGCCAGCGCCGGGATGATGAAGTCGGCGCCAAGGGCCGTACGCGCCGAAGGCTCGGCGGGCCCGGGGTCGGGATTGCTCATGGCGCCGCTGCCCGGGGCCCGGCGCTAGCTAGCCCCGGCCCCGTGCGGTGAGCTGCTTCTCGTACTGCAAGGCAAGCTTGACCATGGCCTCGGCGTAGTCGTGGCAGGTCTTGCGGTCGCCCCACACCAGCGCCTCGACCGGGTTGCCGCTCTTCACCCAGGCTTCGCGGAATGCCGGCGCGGCGTGCGCCTCCTTCGCGGTCCGCTGCAGCAGCTCGAACTGCTGCGGGTTGGCCTCGGCCCATTCGGTGTGCACGGCCCATGAGCGCGACGAGGACAGATCGGGGATGCTGGTGCCGAACGTCGCGTTAATCGTCGGCGCGTTCTCGGTCTGGGCGGCGAACATGTTGGTGCTGTTGAACACGCCCAGGATCTTGAACTTGTCGTTGAGCGCGAGCGTGTTGGCGATCGGCAGCGCGCCGACCTCGGTCTCGCCGCTGAGCATCGCCATGAAGCTTGGATTGCCGCCGCCGTAGGGGATGTAGTTGAACTTCGCGCCGGTGGCGTCGCCGAGCGCCATCATGCCGATGGTTGCCGGATGCGGAATCCGGCTGAGCGCGACATTGAGCGGCCGTTTCTTCGCCGCTTCCACCAGCATCTTGACGTCCTTGATCGGCGAGTCGCGGCGCACGAACACGCACGAGTCGTCGATGTCGGTGCGGCAGAAATAAGTGAAGTCCTGCGGGAATTTGTAGGTCGGCTTCTGGGTCGCGTACATGATCATTTCCGGACCCATGTTGCCGAACAGCAGGTTGTGGCCGTTCTTCTCGCGCCGCTGGACGTAGAGCGTGTAGCCGACCTGTCCGGCGGCGGCGGGATGAAACTCATATTCGAACGGCTGGCCGAGCAGCTTGGACCAGGCCGCGTCGAACGAGCGCGCGAGCTTTTCCGCGCCGCCGCCCTGACCGGTCGGAATGATCACGCGCATGTTGCGAGAGGGATAGGCGGCCTGGGCCGCCGTGCCGCGCATCGATGTGGGCGCGAGCGTGAGACCCGCCGCCGCGGCAAGGCCGCCGAACACGGAACGCCGGGACACCTCGGGCTGCTTCGTCTTCATTTTCCCCTCCCTCGATCTTATCGTTGTCGGCTCGTGTTCGTGTGCCGCGATCCTAACAGTGCCGCAGCAGGCACACTAGATTCCCAGTTCTTCAGATCCCCGGTTCTTCAGATCCCCATGCCCTTCATCTGAAATTCCGGATAGCGCAGCCCGGCCGTGACGCCGGGCGGCAGCGCCTGGTCCAGCACGTCGATGTCGGCCGGGCTCAGCGCGATCTCGGTCGCGGCGACGTTCTGCTCGATATAGGTCCGCCGCTTGGTGCCGGGGATCGGAACCAGATCGCCGCCGCGCGACAGCAGCCACGCGATCGCCACCTGCGCCTGGGTGCAGCCGTTGGCGCGGGCGACCTTCTCGATCGGCTTGAGCAGGTCGAGGTTCTTTTCGAAATTGCCCTCCTGGAAGCGCGGATGGTCGTGCCGCCGGTCGCCCGGGATCAGGTCCTCGCGCTTGCTGAAGGCGCCGGATAGGAAGCCGCGCCCGAGCGGCGAATACGGCACCAGGCTGATGCCGAGCTTGCGCAGCAGCGGAATGATCTCGGTCTCGAGATCGCGGGTCCACAGCGAATACTCCGACTCCAGCGCCGCGATCGGATGCGTGGCGTGCGCGCGCTTGATCGTATCGGGCCCGGCCTCGCACAGCCCCAGGTAGCGCACCTTGCCCTGCTCGACGAGCCGCGACATCGCGCCGACCGTGTCCTCGATCGGCACGTCCCGGTCGACCCGGTGCTGGTAGTAGAGGTCGATCACGTCGATGCCGAGCCGCTTCAGGCTCGCCTCGCACGCCTTCGGAACGTAATCCGGCTTGCCGTTGACGCCGCCGCGCTCGCCGTTCGGTCCGCGCACGTTGCCGAACTTCGAGGCGATGATCAGTCCGTCGCGCTTGCCCTTGATCGCCTTCGCCAGCAGCTCTTCGTTGCGGCCGGCGCTGTAGGCGTCCGAGGTGTCGAACAGGTTGACGCCAAGCTCGATCGCGCGATGCACGGTGGCGATCGATTCCGGATCGTTCGGCACGCCGTATTCGCCGCTCATGCCGGAGCATCCCAGCCCAATGGCCGAGACCCGAGGACCGTTCGCGCCGAGTTGTCGCTGCTTCATCTGAGATGGTCTTTCCCGATTGGCTTGCTGCAAGAAGCACTGGCCGCAAAAAAGGCATTCGACACCGGTTCACGGTCGACATCAACCGGGTGTTCCCGGCGTGGCTTCCGATTCGATGGCGAATTCAAGCGAATTCCGATCCGAATCCGAGAATCGCAAGCCGCAGACGGACTCCGATTGCTTGGAAAGACAAGAATTGATCTTGATCGGGTTCCAGGCACTGTCTCCGCCATCGAAGCGGGGCCGATTCTCATGCGCGCTGACACGAAGCCCAATGTGTCCTATCGGACGTGGCTCGCCCGCGCCGAGCGGGCGCGCCGGATCGCCGCGACGTTGTCGGCTGACGATGCCAAGATCGTGGAAACGTATGCCCGCGAATGCGAGTTCCAGGCCGTGCGGCTGATCGAGCGGCGGGCGGTTCAGCCCCTGGCGGCGTGAGGGACGTTCTAGTCGATCACGAGATGACCGGCGACCACTGGGGCTATCTTGCAAAAAGGCGGCAAGGCGCGGCCGCGCGCTCGGAATAACGTCGAATGAAAAAGGCCGCGAACTGAGGCGGCCGCGCCGGGCTTCGCGTTCTTGACCTGCAATTCGGTGAGCTTGCGAGCCATGTGTGGCACCCGGTTAGAACTATGCAAATTGTATGTAGTAAAGCGTTCGTGACGGCACGTTACTACACATTTTGCTACACAGGGAATATCGGCTTTTATCGGAACGATCCGGCCTTGGCAGGAGCAGAAAAACCCATTTTACGGGGCTTTTTTCTGCATCATCGGATTGTTTCGGAAGCGGTAGTAACGGGGATTGGCTG
>CAMDEB010000082.1 GCA_945893085.1 Rhodoplanes serenus
GCTGAGCATGAGCGCGATTTCCTGCGCCATCACGTCGTCGATGTCGCCGATGAAGCGCAGCGTGAGATGATAGTTCTCCTGATCGATCCAGCGCGCGCCGGGCAAGCCGCCGCGCAGTCTGGCAAGCGAATCGGCCACATCGGCGGGAATCTCAAGACCGGTGAACAGGCGAGGCATCGTCCGACCTTTTCATCCACCGGCCGCAGCGAAACACTGATTCGCAAGAATGTCACACCATGACATGGGGTGCGTCCTCAACATGACGGGGCTATGTCAGGAGCCGCGCTTGGCCCGCACGCGGGCCACGAGCTCCTCCGCCTTCGGCACGATGCGGGCGACGATCGCTGTGACGCCCGCCGCCGTCGGGTGGAGACCGTCGCGCTGATTGAATTTTGGATCGACGGCAATCCCATCGAGGAAGAACGGATAGAAGAGCAGCTCGTGCGCCGAGGCCAGGTCGGCATAGATCGCGTTGAACGCGCGCGCATACTCCGGCCCGAGATTCGGCGGCGCCAGCATTCCGCACAGCAGCACCTCGATGCCGCGCGCCTTCAGCCGCTGGATGATTTTTTCAAGAGCCGCACGAGTGACCTTCGGCTCGACGCCGCGCAGCATGTCGTTGGCGCCGAGCTCGACGATCACCGCCTCGGTCCCCTCCGGCACCGACCAGTCGAGCCGGGCAAGCCCGCCGGAGGCGGTGTCGCCGGAGACGCCGGCATTGGCGACCTCGACCGCGAGCCCCTTCGCCCGCAGCGCCCTTTCCAGTTGCGCCGGAAACGCGGCGCTGGCCGGAAGCTGAAAGCCAGACATCAGGGAATCGCCGAGCGCCACGATCTTGACCGGCCGCTCGGCGGCCTGCTGCGCCACCGCCGGCGCCCATGCGACACAAGCGACGAACAGCGCCACAGCGAAGCGCTGGAACAGACGGGCCGGCTTCCCATATGAGCGGGGGCCGGGATTGGAACTGGCGCAGGCACACGACCACATGAACGACACCTCGATTGCGGAACGCCGCCCGGCCATTGCGCTGGACGGCGTCAATCTTTCGCTCGGCCGCGGCGCGGCCCGGGTTCATATCCTCAAAAACCTCAGCCTGCATATAGGGAGCGGCGAGGCGATTGGCCTGGTCGGCCCTTCGGGTTCCGGCAAATCGACGCTGCTCATGGTCATGGCGGGACTGGAGCGGCCCGACACCGGCGCGGTCGCGATCGCCGGCGCCGATCTGGTCGGGCTCGACGAGGATGCGCTCGCCCGCTTCCGCGGCCGCAACATCGGCATCGTTTTCCAGTCCTTCCATCTCATCCCGACCATGACGGCGCTGGAGAACGTGGCGGTGCCGCTGGAACTGGCCGGAAATCCCGACGCCTTTCGTCTGGCGCGCGAGGAACTGGCCAAGGTCGGATTGGCCGAACGGCTCGATCACTATCCCGCGCAGCTTTCCGGCGGCGAGCAGCAGCGCGTGGCGCTGGCGCGTGCGCTGGCGCCCAATCCGGCGATCCTGGTGGCGGACGAGCCCACCGGCAATCTCGACGAGGCCACCGGCAAGCAGGTCATCGATCTGCTGTTCGCCGGTCACGTCGAGCGCGGCACAACGCTGGTGCTGGTCACCCACGACGGCGCGCTGGCGCAGCGCTGCGACCGCATCGTGCGGCTGCGCTCCGGCCGGATCGAAACCGCAGCCGTGGAGGCGCAGCCATGAGCCTGGCGCTCGAACGTTCGCCGCGGCTGGCGCTCGGCTACGCGCTGCGCGAATTGCGCGGCGGCTTGCGCGGCTTCTACGTCTTCATCGCCTGCATCGCGCTTGGCGTGATGTCGATCGCTGGCGTCGGCTCGTTCGCCCGCAGCCTGACCGATGGGCTGGCGCGCGAGGGCCGGGTGATCCTCGGCGGCGATCTCGCGTTCTCGCTCGCGCATCGCGAGGCGACCGCCACCGAGCGCGCCTTCCTCGACCGGCAAGGCAAGGTCTCATCCGTCGCCACCATGCGGGCGATGGTGCGGACCGCCGACGACCGGCTGGCGCTGGTCGAGATCAAGGCCGTCGATTCCACCTATCCGCTTTACGGAACGGTGGTGTTCGATCGCGACATGCTGCTGCCGGCGGCGCTCGCGCCGCGAGACGGCGCGTTCGGCGCGGCGGTCGATTCGACGTTGCTGACCAGACTCGATCTTGCACCGGGTGCGCGGATCAAGCTCGGCGATGCCACGATCGAGATTGCCTCGGTGCTCAAGACCGAGCCGGACAAGCTCGCGGCCGGCATCGCCTTCGGGCCGCGCCTGATCATCAGCCAGGAGGCGTTGCGCGCCACCGGCCTGGTGCAGCCCGGCAGCCTGGTGCGCTGGCACTATCGCCTGAGCGTGTCGGACGGCAGCGACCGCGCCGCCGACGCCGTCATCGCCCGCGCGAATGCGCAGATGCCGGACGCCGGGTGGGAGGTCCGCACCCGCACCAACGCCTCGCCGGCGCTGGAGCGCAACGTCGTGCGCTTCACGCAATTCCTCACCCTGGTCGGGCTGACCGCGCTTTTAGTCGGCGGGGTCGGCGTCGCCAACGCGGTCAAGAGCCATCTCGACCGCAAGCGCGACACGATCGCGACACTGAAATCGCTCGGTGCGACCGGCGGCCGGGTGTTCACCATCGCGTTGGCGCAGGTCCTGCTGCTGGCGCTGATCGGCGCCGCGATCGGGCTCGCGCTCGGCGCCGCCTTGCCGTTCGGCATTGCCGCCGCGTTCGGCTCGATCATCCCGCTGCCGATCGCGCCGGCGCTGTATCCGGGCGACCTGGCGCTCGCGCTGCTCTACGGATTGCTCACGGCGCTGGCCTTCGCGCTGTGGCCGCTCGGGCGCGCCCATGACGTTCCGGTCTCCGCGCTGTTTCGCGACGCGATCGACCCGGAGCGCCGCTGGCCGCGCCGGCGCTATGTCATCGCCACCGTGCTGGTCGTCGGCCTGCTCGCCGGGCTCGCCATTGCGCTTGCCTATGACCGGAAGATCGCCGCGATCTTCGTCGGCTCGGCCGCCGCCGTGTTTGTGGCGCTGCACTTCGTTGCCGCGCTGCTGATGGGCATCGCCCGCCGGCTGCCGCATGCCCGCGCCACCGCGCTACGGCTCGCCATCGCCAACATCCACCGGCCGGGCGCGCTGACGCCGACCATCGTGCTCTCGCTCGGCCTCGGGCTGGCGCTGCTGGTCACCGTGATCCAGATCGACGGCAACCTGCGCCGGCAGTTCATGGCGGCGCTGCCCGACAACGCGCCGTCGTTCTATTTCGTCGATATCCAGTCGGCGGACGCCGAGCGCTTCGACGCCTTCGTGCGCGAGCGCGCCGCGGGTGCCAAACTCGAGCGCGTGCCGATGCTGCGCGGCCGCATCGTCGCCGCCAACGGCATCAGGGCCGAGGACCTCAAGCCCGGCCCCGGCGCCTCCTGGGTGCTACAGAGCGACTGCGGCATCACCTACACCGCAGCGATGCCGCTCGGCTCGCGCCTGGCCGACGGCGAATGGTGGGGCCCCGATTACAACGGCCCGCCGCTGGTGTCGTTCGAGAAGAAGATCGCCGATAACCTGAACCTCAAGATCGGCGATCCGATCGTCGTCAACGTGCTGGGCCGCAACATCACCGCCAACGTCGCCAACCTGCGCAGCGTCGACTGGCAGAGCCTCGGCATCAACTTCGTGCTGGTGTTCTCGCCCGGCGCGTTTTCCGGCGCGCCGCACACGCATATCGCCACGCTCACCTATCCGAACGGCAGCGGTACGGCGGCGCAGGAGACCGCGCTGCTCAAGGCGGTGGCCGACGCTTTCCCGGCGGTGACGACGGTGCGGGTCAAGGACGCGCTCGAAGCGGTCGGCAGCATCGTGACCAATCTCGTGCAGGCGGTGCGCGGCGCCAGCATCATCGCGCTGGTGTCGGCCGTGCTCGTGCTCGGCGGCGCGCTCGCCGCCGGTCATCGGCACCGGGTCTACGACGCGGTGGTGCTCAAGACGCTCGGCGCGACGCGCGGCCGGCTGATCGGCGCCTATGCGCTCGAGTATCTGCTGCTCGGAACCGCGACCGCGCTGTTCGGGGTGGCGGCGGGTTCGGTCGCTGCGTGGCTCGTCGTCACCGAAGTGATGAATCTGCCATTCGCATGGTTACCGGGACCGGCCCTGGCTGCGGCATTTGGCGCACTCCTGGTCACCGTGGCCTTCGGACTGATCGGAACCTTCACGGCGCTCAGCCATAAGCCCGCGCCGGTGCTCAGGAATTTGTAGAGTTTGCGACAAACGGTCGCGTAATCAATCAAAATATCAACAAGTTAGCCCCAGGTGACGACGCTTGCGCGGGGACCTATGCTATGCATATAGCAAGTCGGCCGCGCGCGACGAACGCCGGCCGGAAAAGACACTTGGTTCGACAACCACGGGGGTTTGCGACGATGTCGGACTTTAATCGGAACGTGACGACCGCGTACGGACAGACGATCGGCCATGCCGGCACGGTCGCCGTCGATGCGGGCCTGCGCGCCTACATGCTGCGCGTGTACAACTACATGATCATCGGGCTGGCCATCACCGGGCTTGCCGCGCTCGGCGTCTACATGATTTCGGTCACCGGCGACGTCTCGCAAGCCGCCAAGGTCATGCGCGGCGGCGCGGAGGCGGCGGCGCGGATCCCGGGCGGCCTGTATCTCACGCAGGCCGGCTACTACCTGTTCGTCAGTCCGCTGAAATGGGCGATCATCCTGGCGCCGCTGGCGATGGTGTTCGTGCTGAGCTTCGGCATCGAGCGCATGCGTCCCGCCACCGCGCAGGCGATGTTCTGGATCTTCTCGGCGCTGGTCGGCCTGTCGCTCGGCTCGATCTTCCTGGTGTACACCCACACCTCGATCGTGCGGGTGTTCTTCATCACCGCCGCGTCGTTCGGCGCGCTGAGCCTGTGGGGTTACACCACGCAGCGCGATCTGACCGGCATGGGCTCGTTCCTGCTGATGGGCCTGTTCGGCATCATCCTGGCGAGCCTGGTCAACCTGTTCATGGCGAGCTCGATGCTGCAGTTCGTGATCTCGGTGGTCGGCGTGCTGGTGTTCTCCGGCCTCACCGCCTGGGACACCCAGCGGCTGAAGAACGAGTATCTGTACGGCGCGATGGACGGCGAGACGGCAGAGCGGTCCTCGATTCTGGGCGCGCTTTCGCTCTATCTTAACTTCATCAACCTGTTCACCCTGCTGATGCAGCTTCTCGGCACCCGCGAAGAGTAAGCGACGCCAAAATTGACGGGTATCAAGGCCCCGGCTTCGGCCGGGGCCTTTTTCTTGGTTGCGGGCGGGCATCTCAAATATTCGTAACCTTGCCCTGGTAGGCTTGCCGCCATCTGGCGTGGAGCCTTGGAACACCATAGATTCCGCGCATGAAGGCGCTACCGGCGTAAAAGCCGCGGCGGCGCCAGGAGGCCCGGCTCCGTCCGGGGATCAGAGAGGGAAATTCCATGTCGGATTTCGATCGGAACATAGCCGCCCGCGGCAGCTTCGCCGGCCGTGCGGCCGCAGTGGATGCGGGCCTGCGCGCCCATATGATCCGCGTCTACAACTACATGGCGGCCGCCGTGGCGCTGACCGGCGTCGTGGCCTGGATGACGTTCCAGGCGGCGGTGACGACCAACGAAGCCGGCGCGATCGTCGGCCTGACGTCGTTCGGCCAGGCGGTCTTCAGCGGCCCGTTGACGATCGTCCTGCTGCTCGGCACGCTGGGGCTCGTGTTCTTCCTCAGCTTCCGCATCCATAAGCTGCAGTTCAGCACGGCGCTGACCGTGTTCATGGTCTATGCCGGCCTGCTCGGCCTGATGCTGTCGTCGGTGTTTCTTGCCTACACCGGCGTCTCGATCACGCGCGTGTTCTTCATCTCGGCGGCGTCCTTCGGCGCGCTCTCGCTGTGGGGCTACACCACCCAGCGCGATCTGTCGGGGATGGGCTCGTTCCTGATCATGGGCCTGTTCGGCATCATCATCGCCAGCCTGGTCAACATCTTCCTCAAGTCGAGCGGGCTCGACTGGATCATCTCGATCATCGGCGTCGGCGTGTTCGCGGGCCTCACCGCCTACGACACGCAGAAGATCAAGGAGGTGTACGACTCGAGCGACGACGACCAATCGGCCGGCCGCAAGGCGGTGATGGGCGCGCTGTCGCTGTACCTCGACTTCATCAACCTGTTCCTGATGCTGCTGCGCCTGGTCGGCGACCGCCGCTAACGGAACTGACATCGAAAAAGTCCAACGCCCCGGTCTCTCGCCGGGGCGTTTTCTTTTGCTAAACTGGCCGGGCCATGCCCGCCGCCGTCATCCGCACCGCCACGCCCGCCGACATCCCCGCCATCACCCGGATCTATGCCCATGCGGTGGCGCACGGCACCGCGTCGTTCGAGATCGTGTCGCCGGACGAGGCGGAGATGGCGCACCGGCAACGCACGCTGCTCGACGGCGGCTATCCCTATATCGCCGCGACGTCCGACGGCACGCTTCTCGGCTACGCCTATGCCGGTCCCTATCGGCCGCGGGTGGCGTATCGCTTCAGCGTCGAGGATTCGATCTACATCGATCCGCAGGCGCAGCGCCGCGGCATCGGGCGATTGCTGCTGGATCGACTGATCGCCGAGTCCGAACAGCGCGGTTTCCGACAGATGATCGCGGTCATCGGCGATTCGGCGCAGACCGCGTCGATCGAGCTGCATCGCGCGGCGGGCTTCCGCCTGATCGGCAACATCGAGAATGTCGGATACAAGTTCGACCGCTGGCTCGACAGCGTGCTGATGCAGCGCGCGCTCGGCCCCGGTGCGACCACCGCACCGGGCGGATAGCTGTCGCGCGCCGTCAGCCCGCGACCAGACTCACCGAGCGGTCGATCGCACGCAACACCCGATCCAACTCGTGGCCGCGCCGCACGATCAATCCGGTGGCGGAGACGATGCTGTAGGCGCCCTGGCGGCGCGCCAGTCGGAGATTTTTCTCGATGCGGTAGATCGGCATTTCGGAGGATCTTCGAAACACCGAGAACACCGCACGGTCCTTGAGGAAGTCGATGGCGTAGTCGCGCCACTCGCCGGCGGCGACCATGCGGCCGTAGAGATTGAGGATGCGGTTGAGTTCGCGTCGATCGAAGGTGACCTGGTTTGGAAAGACTTGGTTGCCGGGGGCGACGAATGAAACGGTGCCGCCCCCGAAAATCTCGCTTGGATCGGTCTCGCCGAAAGTCATGCGGCGCCTCCTTTTGTCGTCCGGATGTCATGATCGCGCCGGACGCGTGCAACGGCAAGGGCTTGGCGGCCGGAGAGCGGCGGCACGTCGCAGGCGGGGGCGCCCCGCCGGCCGCTCACGAAGTCGTTAAGTGAATCATAATACTGCCTAATTTCGGCCAAGCGGTCGCCCACCTGCCCGCTAATATGGTGGCAGTTGCCTCAGGCCCGGTTCGCTTTGAGTTCCGGATTCCTCAGCCCCCCAGCCCCCCGGGGCTCGAACGGACCGGGCCAGTTGGTTCGAGTGGGTACGAGTAAGCACTGCGTACGGTTCAATCCCCAACGCTCTCGGGCCGGCTTTACCGCCGGCCCGTTTTTCTTTTGCGAATCCGCCATGTCATGCGCCGCGCGCGCACGCCGACGATGATGTTCGGCGGCATCGGATGTTTAGCGGATCGGGTGCTGCGCAGCGCCGAGCATGATCTTGGGCGCGGCGGCGGTGCCGCTCTGCACCACCACGGCGATCTGATCGATCGCACCGGTCTGGAAGCTCGCCACCGGCACGCTGTAGGTCTCGGCCTTGCCGGTGTAGTCGCCGAGCTTCACCCAACTCCGGACCACGTTGGTGTAGGCGATGGTGTGGCCGCGGTTCTCGCCGCGCCCGATGGCGACCGGCACGAGGCTGCTGATTGGACAGAGCCAGACTTCGCCCTGGCCCTGCTGCTCCCTGGCCGCCGCTACGTTCACCGTCACCTTGCCGTCCGCAACCGATACCGTGACCGGCAACATCAGCGGCGTCGCGCTCTGCCGGGTCTGCTGGATGGTCCGATCGATCGCCGCCTTATCGCTGCCGATGACGTGCGCGATGCCGTTGACCACGACCTGCGGCGTATAGACCTCGCGATCGCCGCGCGCCTTGGCATAGGCGCGCTGCCGTTTGGAATGTCCGGCGAGCGCCAGCGTGTCCTTCCAGCCGAGATAGTCCCAGTAGTCGATCGCGAGACTCATCGTCACCAGCGAGGAGTCCTTCGCCAGCTCGCCGATCAGCTTGTCGGCCGGCGGACAGGACGAGCAGCCCTGGCTGGTGAACAGCTCCACCACCGCACGCGGCTCGGCGCCGACCGCCTGCGGGATCAGCACCGCCAGGCAGGCGATCGCGAGCGAGGACGCGACGCGGAGACGATCCATGGTGATCTCCATCCCTGTTGCGCCCCCCGCCTCCGCTATTGGCCCCGCAGTCATACTGAGGTCGCGGTTCACCCGCCACTCACTTCGCGGTGAGGCGGACGGCGATCAGGATGGGATGGCCGCGACCCTAGGGTCGCGGCTTTGGCGGCAGCCAGCCGCTCAGGCGGCGAGATGGCGCAGGACGTACTGCAGGATGCCGCCGTTCTTGAAGTAGTCGAGCTCGTCGAACGTATCGATGCGGCAGATCAGCGGCACGCGCGTGAGCTTGCCGTCGGCGGCGACGATCTCGGCGATCAGCCGCTGCCGCGGCTTCAGGTCGCCATGCAGGCCGCGGATCGTGACCTGCTCGCTGCCCTTGAGGCCGAGCGTCTGCCACGACGTCCCCTCTTCGAAGCAGAGTGGGATCACGCCCATGCCGATCAGGTTGGAGCGGTGGATGCGCTCGAACGACTGCGTAACCACCGCGCGGATGCCCAGCAGCGTCGAGCCCTTGGCCGCCCAGTCGCGCGAGGAGCCGGTGCCGTATTCCTTGCCGGCGAACAGCACCAGCGGCACGCCCTCGGCCCGGTACTTCATCGCCGCGTCGTACATCGGCATGCGCTGCTTCGAGGGATAGTGCACCGTCACGCCGCCTTCGACGCCCGGCACCATCTGGTTCTTGATGCGGATGTTGGCGAAGGTGCCGCGCATCATCACCTGGTGATTGCCGCGCCGCGTGCCGTATTGGTTGAAGTCCTTGGGACGGACCTGATGGTCGCGCAGGTACTCGCCCGCGGGGCTCGCTTCCTTGATCGAGCCGGCCGGCGAGATGTGGTCGGTCGTGATCGAGTCGAGGAAGAGACCCAGGATCCGCGCCTCGATGATGTCCTCGATCGGCCGCGTCTTCTTGTCCATACCCTCGAAGTAGGGCGGGTTCTGCACGTAGGTCGAGCGGTCGTCCCACTCGTAGGTCAGGCCGCCCTTGACGGCGATTTTGCCCCACTGCGAGTCGCCCTTGAACACGTTGGCGTACTTGCGCGCGAACACCTGCTTGGTGATGCACTTGCGGATCACCGCGTTGATCTCGCGGCTGGTCGGCCAGATGTCCTTGAGGAACACCTTCTTGCCCTTCTTGTCGACGCCGAGCGGAGCCTTGGCGACATCGACGTTCATCGAGCCGGCGATCGCGTAGGCGACCACCAGCGGCGGCGAGGCGAGATAGTTGGCGCGGACGTCCGCGTTCACCCGGCCTTCGAAGTTGCGGTTGCCCGACAGCACCGCCGCGGCGACCAGGTCGTTCTTGTTGATCGCCTCGGAAATTTCCTCCGGCAGCGGCCCGGAATTGCCGATGCAGGTGGTGCAGCCGAAGCCGACCAGATTGAAACCGAGCGCGTCGAGATCCTTCTGCAGCCCCGACTTCTCGTAATAATCGGCGACCACCTGAGAGCCCGGCGCGAGCGAGGTCTTCACCCACGGCTTGACGGTGAGGCCCTTTTCCACGGCCTTGCGGGCGAGCAGGCCTGCCGCCACCATCACGCTCGGATTCGACGTGTTGGTGCAGGAGGTAATCGCCGCAATCACCACGTCGCCGTGGCCGAGATCGTGCTTGCGGCCGGGGACCGGGACGCGCTTGGTCATCTCCGCCGCCTTGTTGAACTCCTTGTCCATGGAGCCGGCAAAGCCCAGCTTCACGTCCTTCAGCGCCACGCGGTCCTGCGGCCGCTTCGGTCCCGCGAGCGACGGCTCGATGCTGGCGAGTTCGAGCTTGAGCACGTCGGTGAACATCGGATCGGGCGTCGCCTTGGTGCGGAACATGCCCTGCGCCTTGGCGTCGGCCTCGACCAGCTCGATGCGCGCATCGGTCCGGGCGGTGTCGTCAAGATACTTCAGCGTGTCGTCGTCGATCGGGAAGAAGCCGCAGGTCGCGCCGTACTCGGGCGCCATGTTGCCGAGCGTGGCGCGGTCGGCGATGGTCAGGCCGGCGAGGCCGGGGCCGAAGACCTCGACGAACTTGCCGACCACGCCGCGCTTGCGCAGCATCTGCGTGACGGTCAGCACGAGATCGGTCGCCGTCATGCCCTCCTTGAGCTTGCCGGTGAGCTTGACGCCGATCACCTCGGGCAAAACCATCGAGTAGGGCTGGCCGAGCATGGCGGCCTCCGCCTCGATGCCGCCGACGCCCCAGCCAAGCACCGAGAGTCCATTGACCATCGTGGTGTGCGAGTCGGTGCCGACCAGCGTGTCGGGATAGGCGATCTCGGCGTTCTGTTCCTTGCCGTCAAGCTTCACCTTGCCGGGCGCGGTCCACACCGTCTGCGACAGGTATTCGAGATTGACCTGGTGGCAGATGCCGGTGCCGGGCGGCACGACGCGGAAATTCGAGAACGAGCGCGCCGCCCATTTCAGGAATTTGTAGCGCTCCTGATTCTGCTTGTACTCTTCCTCGACGTTCTTCTTGAACGAGTCCTTGCCGGCGAAGAAATTCACCGCCACCGAATGGTCGATCACGAGATCGACCGGCACCAGCGGATTGATCTTCTTCGGATCGCCGTCGAGATGACTCATCGCGTCGCGCATCGCCGCGAGATCGACCACCGCCGGAACCCCGGTGAAGTCCTGCATCAGCACGCGCGCCGGACGAAATGGAATTTCGCGCTCGGAGGTCTTGGTCTTCAGCCACTGCGCGAAGGCCTGGAGGTCTTCCTTGGTGACCGACTTGCCGTCTTCGTGGCGCAGAAGATTTTCCAGCAGCACCTTCATCGAGAAGGGAAGCCGCGAGATGCCCTTGAGGCCGTTCTTCTCAGCGATCGGCAGGCTGTAATAAGCGTAGGCCTTGCTGCCGACCTTGAGGGTCCTGCAGCACTTGAAGCTATCGAGCGAGGTCATGGCAACGGTTTCCATCTCAGGACGCGGGAGCGTCGAGCGGTTCCCGGCTAAAGTATTGCCAGAACTGGTCTTTCGCCCCCGGGGCCGCCAGCTTGTGCCATTCATCCGGCAACGCGCGGCCTGTGGGTTTATAGGGTCTTTTTTCGCGCTCTGCTAGATAAACGAGAACTGCCAACACGATGGGGGCACCCTTGCAGGTTTGTTTGAGCTTCCCCGGGCTTGGCGGGGCGTTCCCGAGGCGTCCGGTGCAGGGCTGATGCGGCTTTCGGCGACCGATCTGGCGTGCGTCCGGGGCGGCCGGGAGGTTTTTTCCGGGCTGGGATTTTCGCTGGCCGGAGGCGAAGGCCTGCTGGTCACCGGAAGGAACGGCGCCGGCAAGTCCTCGCTGCTGCGCATGATGGCGGGCTTCGTCCGCACCGCCCAAGGGCGGCTGGAGCTTGCGGGCGGCGACCCCGAATTGACCCTGCCCGAACACGCCCATTATCTCGGCCACCAGGACGCGCTGAAGACCTCGCTCTCGGTCACCGAAAACCTCGAATTCTGGACCGGCTACCTCGGCGGTGGCGGATTGCCCGTTCCAGCGGCCCTGGAGGCGGTCGGGCTGGACGCCGTGGCCGCCCTGCCGGCGGCGTACCTCTCGGCCGGCCAGCGGCGGCGGCTGTCGATCGCCCGGCTGGTGGCTGTGGAGCGGCCGGTCTGGCTGCTCGACGAACCGACCTCGGCGCTCGACCGTTCGGCGCAGGAGACGCTTACGGAGCTGATGCGCGCGCATCTCACCGGCGGCGGGCTGATCGTGGCGGCGGCGCATGGCCCGATCGGGCTCGATGGCGCGAGGGAATTGCGGCTGGGAGAGGCCGCATGACGAGCACTCATCGCGCCGCACGAACGGTGCATTTCATCGCCACCGGCAGAGTGCGGCCATGAGCGCCCTCTCCGCTCTGTTTATCCGCGACCTGAAACTCGCCATCCGTGTCGGCGGCGGCGCCGGCATCGGCGTGCTGTTTTTCCTGATCGTGGTGACGCTGGTGCCGTTCGCGGTCGGTCCCGACATGGCGCTACTCTCGCGCATTGGGCCGGCGATCCTGTGGCTCGGCGCGCTGCTGGCGAGCCTGCTGGCGCTCGACCGGATGATCGCCGCCGATCACGAGGACGGCTCGCTCGATCTGATCCTGACCGGGCAGAGTCCGCTCGAATTGGTGTTGCTGGTGAAGGCTGGCGTGCACTGGCTGACCACCGGCCTGCCGCTGGTCATCGCCACGCCGCTGCTGGGGCTGTTTCTCAACCTCGACGCCAAAGCCAGCGCCGCGGTCGCGCTGACCTTGCTGGTCGGCACGCCGGCGCTCACCTTCATCGGCCTGATCGGCGCGGCGCTGGCGGTGACGCTGCGGCGTGGTGGACTGCTGCTGGCGGTGCTGGTGCTGCCGCTGACGGTGCCGGTATTGATCTTCGGCGTCTCGGCTTCCAGCGCCGCGATCGTGGGGCCGGTGCCGTTCGGAACGCCGCTCACGATCTTGTGCGCGCTGACGCTGACCAGCATCGTGCTCGGGATTTTTGCCGGTGCCGCAGCCTTGCGGCAGGGAATGGACTAGAGCAATGCAGTGTACCATTCCAACGTCCGCCACACTGCGCCCAAAATCCTGGAAACACTGATCGCGGCCATGGCCATTCTCGATCTCGCCAACCCCTCGCGTTTCCTCGCCCTGGTCGAGCGCACATTGCCGTGGCTCGCCGGGCTGACGGTGCTCACATTCGCCATCGGGCTGCACCTCGCCTATGGCGCGCCGGACGACTACCAGCAGGGCGCGACGGTGAAGATCATGTTCATCCACGTGCCGTCGGCGTGGCTCGGCAT
>CAMDEB010000083.1 GCA_945893085.1 Rhodoplanes serenus
TCAGCAACGCGCAGCCAAGGTGCGACGCCGAGCCGGCGCTGGCGGACCCGAACTGCATCTTGTCCTGGTTCGCCTTGGCATGGGCGATGAACTCGCGAAGATTATTCGCCGGCAGGTCCTTGCGCGTGACCAGCACCAGCGAAAGGTCAGCGAACAGCCCGACCGGTGCGAAATCGTTGAGCACATTGTAGGGCGGGTTCTTCGACAGCGATTGGCTCACCGCGTGGGTGCCGACATTGCCGAGCACGAACTGGTAGCCGTCGGGCGCGGCCTTGGCGACGCGGATCGAGCCGGTCATGCCGCCGCCGCCACCGACGTTCTCGACGATGACGTTCTGCCCCAGGGTTTCGCTGAGGTTCTGCGCCATGATGCGACCTACGGTGTCCATCGGCCCGCCGGCAGCGAAGGGAACGACCATGGTGACGGGGCGAGTAGGCCAAGTCTGAGCGTTTGCGTTGGTGAAGGTCAGAGCGGTGGCAAATGCGCCGAGGATGAACGTTTGAAATCTTGCCCGCGCCATCGATTGTCTCCTTGCGTTGGCACGATCATACGCAAAGAGCGGGCCTGTCGTCCCCGCGAAAGCGGGGACCCACAACCACGTCTGGTTGTTATTGCGAGGCTGGGTCCCCGCTTTCGCGGGGACGACAGTGGAGATGCGGAGCGACTTTGCGGGGCTAGAACAACCCGACGATACGACCGTCCGCGCCGACGTCGATGCTGTCGGCGGAGGGCACCTTCGGCAGGCCGGGCATCGTCATGATCTCGCCGCAGATCGCCACCACGAACTCGGCGCCGGCGGACAGCCGCACCTCGCGCACGTTGATGGTGTGATCCACCGGCGCGCCCTTGAGATCGGGATTGGTGGTGAAGCTGTACTGCGTCTTGGCGATGCAGACCGGCAGCTTGGCGAAGCCCATCTCCTCCCAAGTCTTGAGCTGATCCTTCACCGACTTGTCGGCGCTGGCGTCGTTGGCGCGATAGATTTCCTTGGCGATGGTGCGGATCTTCTCGAACAGCGGCATGTCGTCGGGATAGAGCAGCTTCAGCTTGCCCTTGCTCTCGTCGATGGTCTTGACCACCGCGCGCGCGACGTCGGCCGCGCCCTCGCCGCCCATCGCCCAGTGATCGGCCATCAGCGCCTCGACGCCGAGCGCCTTGCACTTATCCTTGACCAGCGCGATTTCCGCGTCGGTGTCGGCCGAGAAGCGGTTGATCGAGACCACCGCCGGCAGGCCGAACTTTTTCACGTTCTCGACGTGGCGCTGCAGGTTGGCCATGCCGGCTTCGAGCGCTTTCAGATTCTCGTTCTTGAGGTCTTCCTTCTTCACGCCGCCATGCATCTTGAGCGCGCGGATGGTGGCGACGATCACGACGCAGTCGGGCTCCAGCCCGGCCTTGCGGCACTTGATATCGAGGAATTTCTCAGCGCCCAGATCGGCGCCGAAGCCCGCCTCGGTGACCACGTAATCGGCGAGCTTGAGCGCCGTCGTGGTCGCCACCACCGAGTTGCAGCCATGCGCGATATTGGCGAACGGCCCGCCGTGGATGAAGGCGGGCGTGCCTTCCAGCGTCTGCACGAGGTTGGGCGCGATCGCCTCCTTGAGCAGCGCGGTCATCGCGCCATGCGCCTTGATGTCCCTGGCGCGGACCGGTTTGCGGTCGCGGGTGTAGGCGACGATGATGTTGCCGAGCCGCTCCTTCAGATCGTCGAGATCGTTGGCGAGGCAGAAGATCGCCATCACCTCCGACGCCACCGTGATGTCGAAGCCCGCTTCGCGCGGGAAACCGTTGGCGACACCGCCGAGCGAGCAGACGATCTCGCGCAGTGCGCGGTCGTTCATGTCCATGACGCGGCGCCACACGACCCGGCGCGAGTCGATGCCGAGCGCGTTACCCCAGTAGATGTGGTTGTCTATAAGCGCCGACAGCAGATTGTGCGCCGAGGTGATGGCGTGGAAGTCGCCCGTGAAGTGGAGGTTGATGTCCTCCATCGGGATGACCTGGGCGTAGCCGCCGCCCGCAGCGCCGCCCTTCATGCCGAACGACGGCCCCAGGCTCGGCTCGCGCAGACACAGCATCGCCTTCTTGCCGATGTGATTGAGCGCATCGGTGAGGCCGACGGTGGTCGTGGTCTTGCCTTCGCCCGCCGGCGTCGGCGAGATCGCGGTGACCAGGATCAGCTTGCCGCTCTTCTTGCCCTTGAGAGATTTGACGTACTCCATCGACACCTTGGCCTTGTAGTGGCCGTAGGGATCGAGATTCTCCGGCGCGATGCCGAGCTTTTCCTTCGCGATGTCGAGGATCCGCCGCTTGGTGGCGGCCTGGGAAATGTCGATGTCGGATTTCGGCGACTGATGCTGCGAGGCGGGCATGGTGGACGATCCAATATGCTGGTGATTATGAGTTCGTCATTCCAGGGCTCGCCGCTTCGCGGCGCCCCGGAATGACAGCGAGTGGATGAGACGTCATCAACTGAACCGAGTGCCGGTGGCGAGACTGGCGGACGCCGCCCATTCGCCGGCCGCGACCTTGGGGCCGTCAGCGGGCTGCACGCGGGTGACCTTGAAGCGGCCGTCGGCGCAGACCACGGTGAAGCCGTCGCCCTCGACCACGACGATCTCGCCCATCTTGCCGCCGATGCCCTTGGGGTCTTTCGCCGGCAGCGGCTTGGCGTCGAAGATCTTCAGCACCTTGCCGTCGAGCGTGGCCCAGGCGCCGGGCGCCGGATTGCAGCCGCGGATCAGCCGGTCGATCTGCTCCCACGGCTTGCCCCAATCGATGCGGCCGTTGTCGGCGCCGCAGCGGCCTTCGTAGGTGGCCTTGGAGTCGTCCTGCTTGAGGCGCGGCGCCTTGCCGGCCTTCACCAGGTCGACCGATTCCATCATCGCCTCGACGCCCATCGGGAACAGGCGGTCGAAGTAAACCGTGCCGAGCGTATCGGTGTTGCTGATCGGAGTTTTCTTCTGCAGCAGCACGTCGCCGGT
Organism: Rhodoplanes serenus; assembly: GCA_945893085.1. GTDB lineage: Bacteria > Pseudomonadota > Alphaproteobacteria > Rhizobiales > Xanthobacteraceae > Z2-YC6860. The sequence continues at coordinate 2,985 of CAMDEB010000083.1, forward strand.
ATCGAGGCCATTGTCCGGCCAGAAAATCGAGAGACCGGTTTCGGTGTCGCCCTTGATGATCGGCCAGTTGATCGCGCTCGGCCCGCGATAGGCCGGCAGCAGCGAGGGATGGTACTGGATCGAACCCTTGGTCGGCGCGTTGAGGAACTCCTCCGGCACGAACAGCGTCACGAACGCCATCACCTGCAGGTCAGGCTTGAGCGCCTTGAACTCCTCCAGCACCTCGGGCTTGCGGTAGGACGCCGGCTGGAACACCGGCAGCTTGGCCGCGATCGCCGCTTCCTTGAGCGGATCGGCCTTCTGGCCCGGCTTCTCCGGCGCGACATAGACGGCGACCACATCCTCGCCGCGCTTGATCAGCGCCTCCAGCACGGCCTTACCGAACGCCTGTTGGCCGTGAACCACGATACGCATGAAACGTCCCCTCTCCCATTCTCCACTGACGTCCTCATCCACCGGTGTCGTCCCCGCGAAGGCGGGGACCTTGTTCAACACGTTCGGTGGTGGTGGACCCCCGCCTTCGCGGGGGTGACAACCGTTGTTACGCCGCCGCCGCCTCCGGCTTCTGCGGCGGAGTGATCGCGCCGGAGCCCTTGATCTCCTCGACCTCCTTGCCGGAATAGCCCAGCACCTTGGTCAGGATTTCCTCGGTGTGCTCGCCGAGCAGCGGCGAGCGCGTCACCTCGGTCGGCGAGTCCGACATCTTCACCGGGTTGCCGACGGTGAGGTACTTGCCCCGCGTCGGATGATCGACCTCGACCACGGTGCCGGTGTCGCGCAGCGACTTCTCCTCGGCGATCTCCTTCATCGACAGGATCGGGCCGACCGGAATGTCGACGGCGTTGCAGAGGTCCATCACCTCGAACTTGGTCTTGGTCATGGTCCACTCTTCGATCGTGGCGAAGATCGATTTCAGCCGCGGCAGCCGCGCCGGCGGCTTGGCGTAGTCAGGATCGGTCTTCCACTCCGGCTTGCCGATCAGATCGCAGATCGCCTCCCACACCGGCGCCTGGGTGATGAAGTAGATGTAGGCGTCGGGGTCGGTCTCCCAGCCCTTGCACTTCAGAATCCAACCCGGCTGACCGCCGCCGGAATCGTTGCCGGCGCGCGGCACCGCCTTGCCGAACGGAACGCCCTCGCCATACTGGCTAAACTCGGTGAGCGGCCCGTGCGCGAGGCGCTGCTGGTCGCGCAGTTTTACGCGCGCGAGATTCAAGACACCATCTTGCATCGCCGCAAACACCTTCTGGCCGCGGCCCGTGCGGTTGCGCTGATAGAGCGCGGCGCAGATGCCGAACGCCAGATGCAGGCCGGTGCCGGAATCGCCGATCTGCGCGCCGGTGACGAGCGGCGGGCCCTCGCGGAAGCCAGTGGTCGACGCCGCGCCGCCGGTGCATTGCGCGACGTTCTCGTAGACCTTGCAGTCCTCGTAAGGACCGGGGCCGAAGCCCTTCACCGAGGCCACGATCATGCGCGGATTGGTCTTGTGGATGTAGTCCCAGGTCAGGCCCATGCGATCGAGCGCGCCGGGCGCGAAATTCTCCACCAGCACGTCGCAGTGCTTGATCAGCCGCTCGAGGATTTCCTTGCTCTTGGGATGCTTGGAATCGATGGTGATCGAGCGCTTGTTGCCGTTGAGCATGGTGAAGTAGAGCGAGTCCGCGCCCTTCACGTCACGAAGCTGGCCGCGCGTGATGTCGCCGACGCCCGGACGCTCGACCTTGATGCAGTCGGCGCCCATGTAGGCGAGCAGTTGCGTGCAAGTCGGGCCGGACTGGACGTGCGTGAAGTCGAGAATCTTCACGCCGTCGAGCGCCTTACCGGCCTGGCCGTAGGGCTTGGACGACGGTTTCGGCAAACCGTTGCCAGCCGCCTTCGCCGCCGGCCTCTTCGACTTCAGCTTCACGACCTTCTTCGAGGCGGCCTTGGACTTGGCTTTCACCTTGGTCTTGGTCGCGCTTTTGGCTTTCGCCTTCTTGCGAGTGGCCATTGCTATTCCCCTGTCCTTTATTTCTTGCGAAGCACGCTTTGCGGGTTGAGATTGCCGATGCGGCCGCTCTCGCTGCCGGCCGTCGGATCGATCGCCGCGTTGATGAGGGTCGGCTTGCCGGAGTCCATGGCCGCATCGACGGCGCGCTTGAGTTCGTCGGGGGTCGTCACATGCACGCCGATGCCGCCGAAGGCTTCCATCATCTTGTCGTAACGAGCGTCCTTGACGAAGACGGTCGTCGCAACATCCGGACCACCCGTCGGATTGACGTCGGTTCCGCGATAGATGCCGTTGTTGTTGAAGACGACAATGCAGACCGGCAGCTTGTAGCGGCAGATCGTTTCCACTTCCATGCCGGAGAAGCCGAAGGCGCTGTCGCCTTCCACCGCGAGCACGGGTTTGCCGGTCTCAATCGCCGCCGCGACGGCATAGCCCATGCCGATGCCCATGATGCCCCAGGTGCCGACATCGAGGCGCTTGCGCGGCTTGTACATATCGATGACACCGCGCGCGAGATCGAGCGTGTTGGCGCCTTCGTTGACGAGGATGGCATCCGGCCGCTCTTTGATGACCGTGCGCAACGCACCGAGCGCACCGTGGAAGTCCATCGGCGCCGAATTCTTCATCAGCCTCGGGGCCATCTTGGCGATGTTCTCTTCTCTTTTTGCCTTGACGGCGCCGACCCAGTCAGCCGGCGGCGCTGGCCACTTGCCATCCATGCCTTCGAGAAGAGCCGAGACGCAGGAGCCGATATCGCCGACCACCGGAGCGACGATCTCGACGTTGCTGTCCATTTCCTTGGGCTCGATGTCGATCTGGATGAACTTCTTCGATCCGGGCTCACCCCAGGTCTTGCCCTTGCCGTGCGACAGCAGCCAGTTGAGGCGGGCGCCGATCAGCATCACGACGTCGGCGTCTTTCAACACCGTCGAGCGTGCCGCGCCCGCGCACTGCGGATGCGTGTCGGGCAGCAGGCCCTTGGCCATGCTCATCGGCAGGAACGGAATGCCGCTCTTTTCGACCAGGGCGCGGATATCGTCATCGGCCTGCGCGTAGGCCGCGCCTTTGCCGAGAATGATCAGCGGACGCTTGGCGCTCTTCAGGACATCGAGCGCACGCTTGACCGCGGCCGGCGCCGGAATCTGGGCCGGCGCCGCATCGATGACCTTGACGAGCGACTTGGCTCCAGCGTCCGCATTCATGACTTGAGAGAAAAGCTTGGCAGGCAGATCGAGATAGACGCCTCCCGGACGCCCCGAAACAGCCGCGCGGATTGCGCGCGCCACGCCGATGCCGATGTCTGCGGCATGCAGCACGCGGAAGGCGGCCTTGCAGAGCGGCTTGGCGATCGCCAGCTGGTCCATCTCTTCGTAGTCGCCCTGCTGCAAGTCGACGATCTCACGCTCGGACGAGCCGCTGATCAGGATCATCGGAAAGCAGTTGGTCGTGGCATTGGCTAGAGCAGTCAGACCGTTGAGAAAGCCGGGAGCCGACACCGTGAGGCAGATGCCGGGCTTTTTCGTCAGGAAGCCGGCGATGGCAGCTGCGTTGCCGGCGTGCTGCTCGTGCCGGAACGAGATGACGCGGATACCTTCGGCCTGCGCCATACGGCCAAAGTCCGTGATCGGGATGCCAGGCACACCGTAGATCGTTTTGATGCCGTTGAGCTTGAGCGCATCGATGACGAGGTGAAAGCCATCCGTCAGCGTTTGCTCCGCTTCGGCTGCATTTGCAGTTGTGTCGCATTTCGCTTTCACCGCAGCATCAGCCATGGGGCTCTCCCTAAATCCTGCCGGACGTCAGTCCAGATAATCGGCGAAACGCGCCACATGATCGGCGAGGCCGAGCGCATGGTCGCGCACGAGTTTTTCCGCGCGGCCGGTGTCGCGCGCTTCCAGAGCCTCGATGATGTTGATGTGGTCGCGGATCGAGCGGTCGGCACGATCTTTTTCGCCGATGGTCTTGCGGCGGATCATCCGCATATTGGTGAACAGGTTTTCCGCCAGGTCGATCAGCACCCGGTTGTGGCTCATCCGGATGATGGTCTGGTGGAACTCGATATTGACCTCGGAATATTCGTCGAGCTTGGCCTGCACCTGTCCGTCTTCGAAGGTGGCGAACATGCGCCGCAGCGGCGCGATCTCGTCCGTGCTGGCGTTCTCGGTGATCAGGCGCGCCGCCATGCTTTCCAGCGCCGCCCAGGCGGTGATCATTTCGATGACTTCGCGCCTGGTCTTGCGCACCACATAGATGCCGCGGCGCGGGACCGAACGCACAAAGCCCTCGCGCTCGAGTTGCGCCATCGCTTCGCGCACCGGCGTGCGGCTGACGCCGAAATCCTGCGCCAATTGCCGCTCGTCGAGCCGGATGTCGCTGCGGTTGCGATAGATATCCATCGACACGATGACGGTTTTCAACGCTGCGTAGGCTTTGTTCTTGAAGCTGAAATTGGTGTCGATCGGATCGATGGCGAACCGCGGCAAATCGTCATGGGCCGCTATCTGCGGTTCTGGCGAAGACGCGGTCGAGCCGCCGACTCTGGGAATACTGGCACTCATAAACTCTCACCGGGGTTACTGATATACATTATTCCAAGAACTATTGCCCTTGCAATGCGGGCGGTTCAGGCCGGGGCAATGCTCCGCAGCCGGCTGAGACCGGCCTGAATCAGCGGCCAGAACAGCGCTATCAGCCCGAGCGCCATGATCGTGCCTACCAGCCCGTTCGACCAGAAGATGCCGAGGCTTCCCTGCGACGCGAGCAGCGATTGGCGGAAGGATTCCTCCGCCTTGTCACCGAGCACGATCGCGAGCACCAACGGCGCCAGCGGGTAACCGCACTTTTTCAGCAGATAGCCGGCAACGCCGAAGACCATCATCATCACCACGTCGAACGTACTGTTGTGCACGGAATAGGCGCCTATGGCGCACAGCACGAGAATGATCGGCGCAATGATGCTGAACGGAATCCGCAAGATCGCGGCAAACAGCGGAACGCAGGTCAGAACGATAATAAGTCCGACGACGTTGCCGAGATACATGCTGGCGATCAACCCCCAGACAAAGTCCTTCTGTTCGATGAACAGCATCGGGCCAGGCTGCAGCCCCCAGATCAGCAGGCCGCCGAGCAGCACTGCGGCCGTCGGCGAGCCCGGCACGCCGAGCGCAAGCATCGGCAGCAGCGCCGAGGTGCCGGCCGCGTGCGCAGCGGTTTCCGGCGCGACCACGCCTTCGATCTCGCCATTGCCGAAATTGTTTCCCCGTTTCGACATCCGCTTGGCTATGCCATAGCTCATGAAAGATGCGGGCGTGGCGCCGGCGGGGGTGACGCCCATCCAGCAACCGATGAGGCACGAGCGCAACGATGTCATCCAATAGCGCGGCAACTCTTTCCAGGTCTGGATCACCACGCGCAGATTGATCACCGCGGCACGGCCTTTGAAGCTCAACCCTTCTTCCATCGTCAGCAGGATTTCGCCGATGCCGAACAACCCGATCACGGCGATCAGGAAATCGAAGCCGGTGAGCAGTTCGGTGACGCCGAAGGTAAGGCGCAATTGCCCGGTCATCTGATCGAGCCCGACCGCGCCGAGCGCAAATCCGATCATCATCGACGCCACCGTTTTTGCCGGCGGCTCCTTGCTCATGCCGACAAAACTGCAGAAGGCGAGGAAGTAGACGCCGAATTTTTCCGCCGGGCCGAATTCCAGCGCAAACTTGGCGACCAGCGGCGCCACCAGCGTGATCATGATCACGGCAAACAGCGCGCCGACGAAAGAGGAGGTGAAGGCGGCGGTCAGCGCTTCGCCCGCCTTGCCCTGTTGAGCCATCGGGTAGCCGTCGAAAGTGGTCGCCACCGACCACGGCTCGCCTGGAATATTGAACAGGACCGAGGTGATCGCGCCGCCGAACAGCGCACCCCAATAAATGCAGGACAGCATGATGATCGCCGACGTCGGCGACATCGAGAAGGTCAGCGGCAGCAGGATCGCAACCCCGTTCGCTCCACCCAGACCCGGCAGCACGCCGATGATGACGCCAAGCAGGATGCCGACGACCATCACCATGATGTTGAATGGCTGCAACACAACCGCGAAGCCATGAAACAGATTGGAAAGTTCTTCCATTTTTCTTCTACCCTGCTGGCCGCGACACGCCAGCTTCCCCCGTTACTCTGACGTCAGGATTTACAGACCCAGAAATTCCTCGATCGGACCCTTCGGCAGGGGTACGAGGAACCATTTCTCGAACACAACAAAAATCACAAGCGGGGTGCCGGCTGCGACCGCCGCGACATAACCCCAGCCATATTTGCCGAGCCAGCGCATGAACAGGGCAATGAGCAGCAACGAGGCGACGTAGATCCCGATCCAAGGGATCAGAAAAACATAGATCGTGGTCGGAATGACGACCGACATGACCTGGCGCAGCTGTATCCACTCGGCAAACAGCTTGTCGCTCGGATTATTCCGCAAGGCGTGCCACAGATTGATTAAACTCGATCCGAGTATGAACAACCCGACGTAGAAGGGAAAAAATCCGGCCTTCGGCCCTTCCGCGCCCCAATCGATGCCGACGGCAAGGCCGCCGCCGATCGTGATCAGCGCAAGCAATCCTATAAAGATTGCCACACCCATTTCCACCGACCGGTGAGCCGGCCCGCTGGCGGCGGCGCCTTTCGATTTCTTGGCCATTTGTTACTCCCGAGACAGCCGAAAACGGCCGCCGGCAGATCGCTCCGCCGGCGGCATTCGCGTCGTAGCGATTATTTGGCCATAAAGCCCGCAGCCTTCATCAGCTCTTCGTGGCGTTTTTCTTCCGTTGCCACCCACTTTACATAGGCGTCACCGGTCATGAAGGTCGTATTGAAGGCGCCGTCCTCCATGAGCTTTTTCCACTCGGGCGTCTCGCGCACTTTGCGGAACAGAGCGATGTAGTAGTCGACCTGCTCCTTGGTGGCGCCCGGCGACATGAAGATGCCGCGCAGCATCAGGTATTCGGTATTGAGGCCTTGCGACTTGCAGGTTGGGATGCTGTTCCACGACAGGTCGCCAGCAATCTTTTCCTTGTAATCGAGCTTTTTGCTGTCGAACACGCACAACGGCTTCAATTTGCCGCCGCGCCAATGCGCCACCGCTTCGATCGGATTGTTGACGGTGGAATCGACGTGATTGCCGACGAGCTGCACGGCGACTGCGCCGCCGCCACGCTCCGGAATGTAGATGAACTTGGCGCCGGTGCTCTTCTGGATCGCCTCGGTGATGATCTGGTCTTCCTGCTTGGAGCCGGTGCCGGACATCTTGAAGGTGCCGTTCGCTGCTTTCGCGGCGTCGACGAAGTCCTTCACCGATTTGTACGGCTTTTCGGCGTTGACCCAAAGCACGAATTCGTCGAGCGCCAGCATCGCAACCGGAGTCAGATCTTTCCAGTTAAACGGAATGCCGGTCGCCATCGGCGTGGTGAACAGATTCGACAGCGTGATGATGATCTTGTGCGGATTGCCCTTCGACGCCTTGACATCGAGGAAGCCCTCGCCGCCGGCGCCGCCCGACTTGTTGATCACTACCATCGGCTGCTTCATCAGGTTGTGCTTGGTGACAATGCCTTGGATGGTGCGGGCCATCTGATCGGCGCCGCCGCCGGTTCCGGCCGGGATGATGAATTCCACCGGACGGGTTGGCTCCCATGCGGCCATCGCCGGCGCAAAAATGCCGGCGACCGAAATCGCGGCCATGGCGCCCAATAGGTAGCGCTTGCTGGATCGAGTCATTTGGCGTCTCCTCCCTTGTCGATTGTCCGTGCTGCTCTATCGTCGGCTTCAGGATCGCTGCTGGTTTCGATCGGCGGCCTCTCACATTTTTTTGCGGGGGCCGGAGTGCTGAAGTCCAATTTTCTCTAAAAAAGTGGGCCCTGTATACATAATAATGGCGTAAAATAGCGGGCGATCTGCCGCAGCTTGTAGGAATGCGCTCGATTTAGTTGCGATACGCTCGCAATATTGACTCCTCGGTTCCATTTTAATGTGGCACGCCGTTCGCGCCAGAAAGACTTAGGCCCGGTTCGAAAAATAACCGGGCCTAAATCGTGCGCTCATGATGGTTGCGGGGGTAGGATCGCTCAGCTTTTCTTAGCCAAGCGAAGCGCGGCTTAGAAAAGCGAGCGCCCGCGGGCTTGACCCGCGGGTCCAGCTGGGTCCCCGCCTTCGCGGGGACATCATTCGCGCCAGAACGATTTAGGCCCGGTTCGAAAAAGAACCGGGCCTAAATCGTGCGCTCATGATGGTTGCGGGGGTAGGATTTGAACCTACGACCTTCAGGTTATGAGCCTGACGAGCTACCGGGCTGCTCCACCCCGCGATAAACTTGTTGCGTTACGTAGCAGCCCGGACCCCTTCCGGTCGACGGCCTAGCTAACGCTCGGCCTCTGGCTGCTCCACCCCGCGTCAAATGCGAAGCGCGGGCTGGACCCGCGCAATAAGGCCTATGTAGCAACGGCTTCCGCCAATGGGAAGGGCGGCAACCCCGGCATTTCATCAATCTGTCAAATAACTGAGGCAAAACTCTGCTTATGATCGCGGCGGCCTCAGGGCAGGACAATGGATTCGGCGATGCGCTCGGCGATGCCGCACGCGCTATCATTGCCGACGCGCGGCAGACGCTCGCCGATACCACCATCCCCGACGCGCAGGCCGTCCACGACCTGCGCAAGGCCTTCAAGCGTTGGCGCGCGCTGTTGCGGCTGCTCGCACGACCGCTGGGAGAGCAAGCCGACCTGATGCGCGGCGAGGCGCGCGACCTGATGCGTTCGCTCGCGCAGGCGCGCGACGTTCAGGCCGCTCTCGATGCGCTCGCCGATCTGCGCAAGACGGAGATCGCGTTTTCGCCCACATCGATGGAGACGATCAGCACCCGGCTCACGCAGATCAAGGAGATGGCCGAGACCGCGACGGTGACGCCGCAGATGCGCACGCGGCTCAACGGCTATCTCGACTATGCCACGCTCGCGCTCGATCGCTGGCTGCTGCAAGAGATCGGCTTCGCCACCGTCGCCGAGGGCCTCACCGATACCTACCGCCGCGCGCGCCAGCTGGTGCCCGACCAATGGCCGAGCGCCACGCCCGGCGACCTGCACAATTTACGCCGGCGCGTGGTGGAGCATCGCCACCAGCTGGAATTGATCGCGCCATTGTGGCCGCGGCTGGCTGAAGTCTGGGCGAATGAGGCGCAGCGCCTGCGCAACCGGCTCGGCGCCTGCCAGGATCTCGCGGTGTTCACGAATCTCACCGCGCCGCATCAGCCGCTGGCGCATTGGCGCTCACGGCTGGCGCCGCTCATCGCCGCGCGCAAGGCCGCGCATGCCGCCGCTGCCGCGCGCTTGGCGGCACGGCTGTTCGCGGAAAAGCCGAAAGCGTTCCACCGCCGCATCGAAGGGCTATGGAAAGCACGCGGGGAGTGACGATGAAACGGCTTGCTGCGGAAACGCAAAAACCGCCACGGTTTCCCGCGGCGGTTTTTTTTAAAATCTATCATCGTGATGAGGTTTTCGTCCTTGGCAGGCCTGGCAGCGACCTACTCTTCCAAGCCTTGAGGCTTAGTACCATTGGCGCTGGGAAGTTTTACGGCCGAGTTCGGGATGGGATCGGGTACAGGCTCCCCGCTGGAGCCACCAGGCCGGCGAAGGACGAACAAGCAAGCCGAGCGAGCGGACCGAGCGTAGCCCGCGGATTTGCCCCGCGGGTCTCGATCTACAAGCTGTGGTTTTTCTTCTTCATGACGCTCCATTGACCCCACCCTACCCTCCCCCTTGCGGGGCGAGGGATAGAGAGGAATCGAATGGGCATTGGAAATGAGAACGATCAAGCCAATCGAGCTATTAGTACCGGTTAGCTCAACGCGTTACCGCGCTTACACACCCGGCCTATCAACGTGGTGGTCTACCACGGCTCTCAAGGGAGAACTCGTTTCGAGGTGGGTTTCTCGCTTAGATGCTTTCAGCGATTATCCCGTCCGTACGTAGCTACGCTGCACTGCGGCTGGCGCCACAACAGCTCCA
>CAMDEB010000084.1 GCA_945893085.1 Rhodoplanes serenus
ACTGCGACGCCGCCGTCTGCAACTCTCGCTCCGGCTTCCGCTCCTGCGCTCGCTCCCCTGGCTGCCCCGGGCAAGTGCATCAATCCCAGTGCGCTCGGCGTTGCGCACACGGTCGAGATCGACACCACCGGCGGTCCGGGCTTCGGCAACGAGCACTTCAAGCAGCATGACTTCCTGCGCAACAACGAAGTGCTGCTGACCTTCGACGACGGCCCGTGGCCGACCACCCCTGCCGTGCTCAAGGCGCTGGCGGACGAGTGCGTGAAGGCGACGTTCTTCACGATCGGCAAGCACGCAACCTACTACCCGGAAATTCTCAAGCAGGTGGCGGCGGCCGGACACACCGTCGGGTCGCACACCTGGTCGCACCAGGATCTGTCGCGCAAGACCATTCAAGAAGCCAAGGACGAGATCGAAAAGGGCGTCAGCGCCGTGCAATTCGCGCTCGATGCTCCGGGCGCGCCGTTCTTCCGCTTCCCCGCCCTGCGCCATCCACCCGAGCTCGTCACCTATCTCGGCCAGCGCAACATCGGTATTTTCTCCACCGACATGGACTCGTTCGACTTCAAGATGCGCAAGCCCGAGCAGGTGATCGCCTCGATCATGGCCAAACTGAAGAAGCACGGCAAAGGTATCGTGCTGATGCACGACTTCCAGAGCGCGACCGCGCAGGCGGTGCCGGAGCTGCTCGCTCAGCTCAAGGCCGGCGGCTACAAGATCGTGCACATGAAGGCGGCGGCGACCGTTGCGACGCTGCCGCAGCACGACGAGCTGATGATCAAGGAGCAGAAGCTTCCGACCGTCAGCACCCGGCCGACATCGAGCATCGTGCGCACGGTCGAATAGCCCGCGCACACCGATCAGTTCGAAATGATTTCGAGGGCGGCCACCCGGCATCGAGTGGCCGCCCTTTGCATTTGCGAACGCCCGCCGTCGCTATAGGGTGACGCGCGAGCTCCCATGACGCCCGAGAACCGCATCAAAGGCCTGGTCGTCGAAGGTTTGGCCATCGTGTCGGCGGACGGCATGATCGCGGACGCGACCGGCGTTCAGCCAGAGGCGCTCAAGCTCGAGGCCGACCAACGCTTTTTCCACGACACGCTGAACAAGGCCGACGCGGTGGTGCACGGCCGCCATTCCGGCGAGGGCGGCCCGTCGGCCGAGCGCCGGCGGCGGCTGATCCTGACGCGCCGCGTGCCGGGGATTGCCCCCGACCCGTCAAACGCGCGGGCCGTGCTCTGGAACCCGGCGGGGGCGTCGTTCGAAGACGCCTGGGCGGCGCTGGGACTCTCCGGCGGTCTGCTCGCGGTGATCGGCGGCACCGAGGTGTTCGGCCTGTTCCTTGAACTCGGCTACGACGCCTTCCACCTCACCCGCGCGCCCCACGTTCGCCTGCCGGGGGGCCGGCCGGTGTTTCCCGGGGTGCCTATGCACAGGCCGCAGGATCTGCTCCGCAACCATGGCTTGAATCCAGAGCCGGCGCGGATTCTCGACCCTCGGATCGACCTCGAACTGGTCACCTGGCGACCCTAAATCCACAGGCTTGTCCACAGCCCGCCGGCGATGTCATCCACAGGGCGGATTCAGCCGCTGTCACGCTATCGATAAGAAAACACGTGACGAATCGGCACGAATCATATTTCGTCCACAGTGAAGATGAATTCAGTCACGCGGTTCGGCGGCGTTGAGCAAGGCCGATCCGTCACCGAGGTTCCTCCCGCGTGGCGTATCAACTTGGGGCGGCCGCAAGGCCGCCCTCTTTCCTTTTCGGGATCAACCTGACCGACTATCGAGCCGCCGGGCGCGAGCGCCGCTCGCCGGGCCGCCCCGATGCGGCGAACGGATTGCGCCGGCAATAGCCGCCGACCCCCGACACCGCCTCCTTGCACTGCTCGAACGAAACGTAGCCGCAGTAGGTCGGCCCCGGCTCGCCGATATCGGCACACCACGGCTGCGTCTGTCGTGCGGAGCTGCAGGCGGTGGCGGTAAGGCCTATGCCGACGAGGATGACTCCCCAGACCAGCGCAGCCCGCAGCGGCCTTGGTGCGGATAACCTCGATGTCCCCGGCAAGATGCGCTTCCCCATCACGATGTCGCGGGACGTCCGTCCATCGACCTTGGTCCCGAGCCGCCCGCCACGACCAACAGAAGTCCGCCGAGGATCGACAGGTTCTTCAGGGCATGGACCATATTTTGGGCAAAAGCGTCCCCGGACATATCCCAGAAATTGTGGAACAGGATGGTGGCGGCCGCGGTAAACACAATCATTGCCAGTGCGGCCCAGCGCGCCTTGAGCCCGATCATGATCATCAGCCCTCAGATCGTCTCCAGCGCGCCGACGAGATAGGCCAGCGCCTCGTATTTCGGAATGCCGCCGAGATAGGACACGATCTCATCGGGGATCGGTATCTGTTTGTCGGCCAGCATCTTGGCAGTGCCAGCGACGCTCAGCAGCTTCTGAACACCCGACACGATGAACAGGACCGACAGGAACACGCGGCCCAACGTATATGCGATATTCATGGTCACCCTCCCCTCGATCATCGAGGGACGAAACCCACCCTATGATGGATCGCGCGGCATCTGGCAACGCGCGTCGAAGCCGTGCTCCCCTCACGGCGGCGCTATTCCCGCAACTCATTCTCCGCTTTGGCGAATTCGGCTCGCAAAGGTTGGGTTGGGCAGGCACAGCCGCGGAATAGGGCGGCGGCGACGGTGTTTGACCGACCGGCAGCGACAGCTGCGGACATCGCACAAGTCCTCCCGGAACGATACCGCCTGTGACATGATTGTCTTGGCGAGCTTCTTGGCGGGCTTGTCTTAACGGGCCGGTGACTGCCCGTGCCGGACGGCGCACCATGATGGCCATCGCAAATCTGCATTTTCGAGAAGGAATTCCCATGTCGCTCAATCGCCGCAGTCTCCTCATCGGCAGCACCCTGCTCGCGGGCGCTGCATTCACTCCGCGCTTCGCCTTTGCGCAGGCGCCGGCGGGACCGTTCAAGCTCGATCCCCTGCCCTATGCCAACAACGCGCTCGAGCCGCACATCGATGCGCGGACGATGGAGATCCATCACGACCGCCATCATCAAACCTACGTCACCAACCTGAACAACGCGGTCAAGGATCACTCCAACGTCGCTGCGATGCCGCTGCAGGACATTCTCGCCAAGCTTGGCCAGATGCCGGAGGGCGTCCGCACGGCGCTGCGCAACTCGGGCGGCGGCCATGCCAATCACGCGATGTTCTGGCAGATCATGGGGCCTGGCGGCGGCGAGCCGGACGGCGAACTCAACGGCGCGATCCAGCGCGACTTTGGCGGGCTCTCGACCTTGCAGGGCCGCTTCAACGACGCCGGCGGACGGGTGTTCGGCTCGGGCTGGGTGTTCGTGACCGTCGACAAGGACGGCAAGCTCGCGGTCGAGACCAAGCCCAACCAGGACACGCCGATCATGGACGGCAAGCGCGTGCTGATCGGCAACGACGTCTGGGAGCACGCCTATTACCTGAACTACCAGAACCGCCGCCCCGACTATCTGCGGGCCTGGTGGAATACGGTGAACTGGAAGGCGGTCGGCGAGCGTTACGCCGCGGCCAAGGCGGGCACGCTGACGATCTAAGGCCTGCCCACGTTCACGTTGAAGCGCGCGATCGCCGCCGCCGGATGACCCGGCGGCGTGGCTTGATCGACAGCGGACGGCTTAAGCGGATCGATCGCTTCGACGAGCTGCAGGAACGACGAGCTCGGCAGCGGCGGCGAGAATACATAGCCCTGCGCGGCGCGGATGCCGAGGTCGCGCAGATGCACGACCTGCTCGAAGTTCTCGACGCCTTCCGCGACGATGTCCATGCGCATGTTCTGCGCCAGGTCGATCAGCGTCTCGATGATGGTGTTGGAGTTGCGGTCGGTTCCGAGCGAGTCGATGAACATCTTGTCGATCTTGATGCAGTCGACGCCGAGCTTGAGCATGTAGGACAACCCGCTGTGGCCGGTGCCGACATCGTCGATGGCGACTTGCGCGCCGAGACCCTGCAGCGCGGCGACGACGCGGCGGGTCTCGGTGAGATTTTCGAGCGGCTGGCGCTCGGTCACCTCGAGCATCAGTTGCGACATCCGGATCGGCGACTTGCTGAAGATCTGGCGCACGTCGTGCACACCTCTTCGCTGGTGAAGTGGCGGGCCGTCAGGTTGAAGCTGACCTTGAGATGCGGCCGCAGCCCGAAGGTCGGGCCGGCCTCGACGCAGACCCGGCGCATCAGCGCGCGGGTGAGTTCGATGATGAGGCCGCTCGACTCGGCGAGCGGAATGAACGTGGCTGGGGGTATGATGGTCCCGTCCGGCTTGCGCCAGCGCACCAGCACCTCGGCGCCGCGCAGTCGGCCCGACCGGATATCGACGATCGGCTGATAGTAGGGGACGAATTCGCCGGCCTTGAGCGCCCGCTCGATCTCCTCGATCGGGTTGTCGAGTGGTTTCTTGGGCAGGAGCAGCGACAGCGTCAGCACCAGGATGGCGAGCAGCCCGGTGGTGATCGTGCCGAGCGTGCGCAGATCGCCTTGGCGCTCGGCCACGCTGCTCCGCGGCAGCGATATGGTCACACTCAACGCGTATTGGGTGCCCTGCAGGGTTCCAACCAAGACATCGTCCGGGCCCGCCGCGGTCTCGGGGACGACTCCGGCTTCGGTGATCACCGTACCGCCGCGGGTGGTCATGCGCGCATGGGTGTCGAGCGGGCCGCCCCGGGCCGAGACTTGAGCCAGAAACAGTTCGGCGGGAATCATCGCCGCGAGGCCGTTGGCCGCGCCGTTGCCCAGACGGCGAACCCTGACCAACTGGCCCGGGCGGTCGCCGAGTCGAACGACTTCGAGCAGCACCTCGCTACCGGCCGTCGCACGCTCCGAGGAGATCACCTTGCGCTGTTCGGGTGGGCCGCCAAGGTCCGAACACAGGGTTCGGCCGTCCACCGCGATGACCGAGAATTCCTTGACCGGCGTGGTTGCGAACGTCGCCTGGCGCAAGGCTTCGACATGAGCGGGACGGCAAGAATCGATGCCCCGGCTGGCAAGCTCGTCGAGGGCCTTGGTCGCGCGGACGATCCGGCTTTCGGCCAGCGCCACGCTGCGGCGAGCCGAATGCTCAAGCTCCTCCCGGCCCTGTCTTTCGACAAAGCTGGTGAGCCAAAAATTGAACGCTGCGACCGGCGAGCCTGCTAACAGCACGCCGACGACGATCGCCACGAGAAGTTTGCGTCTCGGCGGCACTCGGGCCTCTTACAACAACCGATCCAGGTTGACTGAGCGACGTAAAGGCGAGCTTAAGCTTAAGCGGAGGTAAGCCCGTGGGAAGCGGCGCAGCCCGCGGGTGGCCTGCTTATGGTTAACAAAGCGTTAAGCGTAGGTGGCCGCTGGTCACGCGGCGGCAGCTTTTTTGACGAGGGCCGGCTTGGCGGGCTTCGTGGCAGGGAGCTCGCCGGCCGATTCCGGCAACGCCCCCATCGCCTCGATCAGCTGCAGGAAGGCCTGGCAAGGCAGCGGCGGGGCAAACACATAGCCCTGGACCGCGCTGATCCCGTGCTCGCGCAAATAAGTGACCTGGTCGAAGTTCTCGACGCCCTCGGCGATGATTTCCATCTTCATGTTGCGGGCGAGATCGACCAGCGTCTCGATGATGACCTTGGAACGGCCACCGTCGGTATCGATCGCGTCGACGAAAATCTTGTCGATCTTGATGATGTCGGGGCCGAGCTTGAGGATATAGGAGAGCCCGCTGTGGCCGGCGCCCACGTCGTCGATCGCGACCTTGCAGCCCAGGCCCTGCAGAGCGGCGATCACGCGCCGGGTCGCCGTCAGGTTCTCGACCTCGTAGCGCTCGGTCACTTCGAGGATGATCTGGGAAAGCTTGATCGGCGTGCCGTCGAAGATCGCACCGACATCGTTGAGGATGAGGGCGTCGTCAAAGTGATGCGGCGCGACGTTGAACGCGACCGACAGGCTGGGCCGCGGCCCCAGCACCGCGCCCATTTCTTCGCACACGCGGCGCATCAAGGAGCGGGTTGCATCCATGATCAGACCGCTGGATTCCATCAGCGGAATAAAGGCGCTCGGCGGAACAAGGCTGCCGTTCTCCCGGCGCCAACGCATCAGCACCTCGGCGCCAAGCAGCCGCCCGGTCTGGATATCGACCACCGGCTGATAGAACGGGATGAATTCGCCGGCCTCGATCGCCTGCGCCATGACGGCGACCGGGTTGACGCGCTGCCGGCCGAAGACCAGCGCGATCAACAGGATGATCAACGCGATCAAGCCGGTGACCACCATGCCGATCCGGTGCAGATCCTCGTAGTCGGCGATGACGTCATTTCCGACCATCGCGACGACAACGTTCAATCCATATCGCGTCGAACTAGCACGCCTGAGGAAAGCGCTGGCGTGTTCGTAATCGCCTTCGGAGGCGACTCCGCTGCTTCCCAGAACCGCGCCGTTGATCAGCGCCATGCGAGTGAAGGCGAGCGAGCGACCGCTCGGCAGCGTGGCATGCGGCAACAGCGTGGACGTGGACATCAACGCGGCGATGCTGGGTCGGCCCGGCTGGCCGATCTTGCGAACCCGAAGGAAACGGTCGCCGAGATCGGTGACCCGCAAGACGTCAAGAATGATGTCGGAATTGGCGACCGCAATGGAGGCGACGACATCGCGGTACCCAAGCGGCCGGCCGGCATCCGAGCACAGGGTCTGGCCAGAGGGCGAAATCAACGTCACTTCTTTGATCAGCCCGGACAGGAGCACCAGCTGGCGCATCTGATCGATCTGAGCGGGCTGGCAGCTGTCCACCCCACGGGCGCTCAGTTCAGTCAGCAGGGCCGTCGTTTGGCCGATCTGGCGCTCGGCGCTGTCGATGATCCAGGCGGCTGTGATCGAAGATTCGTCCTCGCCCTGCTTTTTCAGCCAGCTGTTGAACAGCAGCATG
This sequence comes from Rhodoplanes serenus, assembly GCA_945893085.1. Classification (GTDB taxonomy): domain Bacteria; phylum Pseudomonadota; class Alphaproteobacteria; order Rhizobiales; family Xanthobacteraceae; genus Z2-YC6860. The sequence goes on from CAMDEB010000084.1 coordinate 6,968, forward strand.
GGAATGCCGAGGACCAATATCCCCACCATCGCCGCCGCCAGGTTGAGCACGGTATGCTTCGAGGGGAGCAATGAGACCTCACACAACGCTTCGCTCTAATTATTCTGGCGTTGTAAAGGTCTGCTTAAGCAAACCGCCCTTGGACGGAGATCGCCGAACAAAGTTCCGGCAATCGCTGTGATCGTTAGCAAGTTGTAAATTCGGCCGGCGGCCGGCCTCGCCCGAAAACGCAAATGGTCTAGACTGCTCTGGTCGGCCGGAAGGCCGTGCGGGCGACGGGGGAAATCCGATGGGAATGCCGAACCGGGGAAGAACCTTCCTTTTTGCCATGGCGTTCGCCGCCGCCCTGCTCGCGCTGCTTGGGCTGGCGCAGCCCGCCGCCGCCCAGCAGCGGCTCGAATTGTTCGACGCGCACCTGCACTGGAACCAGGAGCCCAACCCGTTCTACCCGCTCGACAAGGTGCTGGAGATTTTCCGCCGCAACGGCGTCACCGGCATTCTGGCGACCAGCCGGCCGAACAAAGGCACCCATCAGCTGGTCGACGCCAAGGCGCCGGGCCTGTGGGTGGTCCCGTTCATCCGGCCCTATCGCACGCGCGCCGACATCGGCACCTGGTTCGGCGATCCGGCGATCTACGAGCTGATCCAGGACGAGTTCAAACGCGGGTATTACCGCGGCGTCGGCGAGTTCCATATCTACGGCAACGCGGCCGCCGGGCCGCTGGTGAAGAAGGTGGTCGATTTCGCGGTCGAGCGCGACCTCTACCTGCACGCCCATTGCGACGAGACGGCGCTGCTCCACCTGTTCGCGCACAATCCGAAGGCCAGGATTATCTGGGCGCACACCGGCTTCTCGACCTCGCCCGCGCGGGTGGCGGAGCTCATGGAGCAATTCAGGGACCGGCTGTGGGGCGAGCTGTCCTATCGCAGCGGCATCACCGACGGCAGCGGCAAGCTCAGCGACGAGTGGCGCAGCCTGTTCGGCCAGCATTCCGATCGCTTCCTGATCGGCTCCGACACCTGGATCAACGAGCGCTGGTTCGGCTACGATACGATCTTCCAGAACTATCGCGCCTGGCTCGCGCAGCTTCCCGCCGAGCAGGCCCGCCGCATCGCCAACGGCAACGCGCAACGGCTGTTCGGACCGCGGCCGGCGTTGTGATCAGCGGGCCTTTGCCTTGGCCACCAGCTCGCATCGAGCCGCATTGACGGCGGCGCGCGGGCACCACAAATATCCGCAAGGCGCGTTGAGGAGGATTGCATGAGCTTTTTCCCCGGCCAGGATCCCACGCCCGGCGCCAAGCTGCAATGCGAGGCGATCAAGCAGATCATCGTGCCGCGCACCGCCGATCTCGGCGACGGTTTCAGCGTGCGGCGCGCCCTGCCCTCGGCGCAGACGCGCATGGTCGGGCCGTTCATCTTCTTCGATCACTTCGGCCCGGCCGAATTCCGTGCCGGCAAAGGCCTCGACGTGCGTTCGCATCCGCACATCGGGCTCGCCACGGTCACGTACCTGTTCGACGGCGAGATCATGCATCGTGACAGCCTCGGCACCGCGCTGCCGATCCGGCCCGGCGAGATCAACTGGATGACCGCCGGCCGTGGCATCGTGCACTCCGAGCGCACCGCCGCCGAGCGCCGCGTCAACGGCGACAGCCTGCACGGCTTGCAGATGTGGGTGGCGCTGCCGGCCGACCGCGAGGAGATGGCGCCGGCGTTCGCGCATCACGGCATCGAGGAATTTCCCGTAATGCGCGACGACGCCATGACGCTCCGCGTGGTGGTCGGCTCGCTGCATGGCAAACGCTCGCCGGTCGCGACCACCTCCGACACGATGTTCGCCGACGTCATGCTGAAGGCCCGCGGCATCTTCCCGCTCGACGCCGATCACGAGGAGCGCGCAATCTACCTGCTCGACGGCGAGATCGATATTGCCGGCGACCGCTTCACGCCCGGCCGCCTGCTGGTGTTCCGCCCCGGCGATCGCATCACGGTGCGCGCCGTCACCGATGCGCATTTCGCCATCGTCGGCGGCGCGGCGATGGATGGGCCGCGGCACATCTGGTGGAACTTCGTCTCCTCGCGCAAGGAGCGGATCGATCAGGCCAAGGCCGAATGGAAGGCCGGTCGGTTCGACATCGTGCCGGGCGATGTGGAGGAGTTCATCCCGCTGCCGGAGAAGTAGGGCTCAATCGCACGCATGAGACGTGCTATATTGACCTCCTGAAAAAGATACAAAACAGGGGGAGGACATGAGCAGCACCTCACGTCGGCGCTTCATAGAGGGCGCAGCCGCCGCCGGACTGGCGTTAGCCGGCGGCCCGCTCGGCGCAGGCGCTGCCCGTGCTCAAGGAGCGAGCGAAGCCTGGCCAAGCCGGCCGGTGCGTTTCATCGTGCCGCTCGCGGCTGGCGGCGGGCTGGACTTCGTCGCCCGCGTGGTTGGCGAGCACATGTCCCGCGAGCTGCGCCAGCAGATTTTCATCGAGAACCGCACCGGCGCCGGCGGCACGATCGGCATCGACACCGCGATCAAGAGCACGCCCGACGGCTATTCGGTTCTCATCAGCAACGACAACGTGGCGGCCGCGCCGCATGTGCTGCAGTTGAATGTCGACTTCCTCAAAGACCTTATGCCGGTCTGTCTCCTGGGCCGGCAGCCCCAAGCGCTGGCGGTGCATCCGTCGCTCACTGCGGTGAAGACGGTCGCGGACCTGATCGCGCTGGTGCAGCAGAAGCCCGGCATGGGCTGCGCGACGTCAGGCGTTGGTTCGAACCAACATGTGCTGCTGGAATGGTTCGCCAAGCAGGCGCGCGTCAAGCTCGATCACGTCCCCTATCGCGGCGCCGGACAGGCGATCAACGATCTGATTGCCGGCCACGTGCAGGTCGCCTTCCTGGGACCGACCGCCCTGATCCCGCATTACAAGGCGGGGACACTGCGGCTGCTGGCCCAGTCCGGCGAGACACGCTCACGCAGCATACCGGATATCCCCACGCTCGTGGAATCCGGCTTCCCGGGCCTAACGTTGGAATCCTGGTACGCCGGCTTCGTGCCGCTCGGCACGCCGCCCGCGGTGATTGAACGGCTCAACGCGGCGATGAACAAGGCGCTGGCCGATCCCGCGACGCGCGAAGGTTTCCTCAAAAGCGCCACGGAACCGGTCGGCGGCACGCCTGCGGACCTCGCGCGCGCATCGCGCGCGGACTACGAAAAGTCTGCGCGGCTGATCAAGGAGCTGAATTTCCGGACAAACTAGCGGCCGCAGCTACTTCTTGTCCGGCAGGTTCAGCCGGATGTGCAGCTCGCGGAGCTGCTTCGGCGTCACCTCCGAGGGCGCGCCCATCAGCAAATCCTCGGCGCGCTGGTTCATCGGGAACAGCACGACCTCGCGCAGGTTTTCCTCGCCGCAGAGCAGCATGACGATGCGGTCGATGCCGGGCGCGATGCCGCCGTGCGGCGGCGCGCCGAGCGAGAGCGCGCGCAGCATGCCGCCGAACTTCTGCTCCAGCACCTCCTCGCCGTAACCGGCGATGGCGAAGGCCTTCTTCATCACCTCGGGGCGATGATTGCGGATCGCGCCGGACGACAGCTCGATACCGTTGCAGACGATGTCGTACTGGATCGCCTTCATGCCGAGGATTTTCTCGTTGTCGCTCGGATCGAGAGCCAGGAACTCGTCGATCGGCATGTTCGGCATCGAGAACGGATTGTGCGAGAAGTCGATCTTCTTCTCCTCCTCGCTCCACTCGTACATCGGGAAGTCGACGATCCAGCAGAAGTCGAAGCGGTCCTTGGCAATCAGCCCGAGCTCCTCGCCGACCTTGGTGCGCGCCGGTCCGGCGAACTTCACGAATTCGCCGGGCTTGCCGGCGATGAAGAACGCGGCGTCGCCGACACCGACCCCGAGCTGGCCGGCGATCTGCTTGGTCCGCTCCGGCCCGATGTTCTTGGCGAGCGGACCCGCGCCGCTCTCCTCACCCTCGCGCCAGAAGATGTAGCCCAATCCCGGCTGGCCCTCGCCCTGCGCCCAGGAGTTCATCCGGTCGGCGAACGCGCGGTTGCCGCCGGTCGGCGCCGGGATCGCCCACACTTCGTTCTTGGGATCGGCCGCGAGGATGTTGGCGAAAATCTTGAAGCCCGAGCCGCGGAACGCTTCGCTGACGTTCTGCATCTTGATCGGGTTGCGCAGGTCCGGCTTGTCGGTGCCGTATTCGCGCATCGCCGTCGCATACGGGATCATCGGGAACTTCGGCGTCACCGGCTTGCCTTGGCCGAACTCCTCGAACACCCCGCGCAGCACCGGCTCGACCGCGTCGAACACGTCCTGCTGGGTGACGAAGCTCATCTCCACGTCGAGCTGATAGAACTCGCCGGGCGAGCGATCGGCGCGCGCGTCCTCGTCGCGGAAGCAGGGCGCGATCTGGAAGTCGCGATCGAAGCCCGACACCATGAGCAATTGCTTGAACTGCTGCGGCGCCTGCGGCAGCGCGTAGAATTTGCCGGGATGAATCCGCGACGGCACCAGATAGTCGCGCGCGCCTTCCGGCGACGAAGCGGTCAGGATCGGCGTCTGGAACTCGAAGAAGCCACCCTCCTTCATGCGGCGGCGGATCGAATCGATGATCGCGCCGCGCTTCATGATGTTGGCGTGCAGCCGGTCGCGGCGCAGGTCGAGGAAGCGGTACTTCAACCGGATGTCCTCGGGATAATCCTGTTCGCCGAACACCGGCAGCGGTAGCTCGCCGGCCGGTCCCAGCACCTCGATCTCGTTGATGAACACTTCGACCGCGCCGGTCGGCAGCTCTGGATTCTCGGTGCCGGCCGGGCGGGTGCGCACCTTGCCGTCGATCCGCACCACCCACTCCGAGCGCAGCGTCTCCGCCAGCTTGAACGCCGGGCTGTCCGGATCGGCGACCACCTGGGTCAGGCCGTAGTGGTCGCGCAGGTCGATGAACAGCAGCCCGCCGTGGTCGCGGATGCGATGGCACCAGCCGGACAGGCGCACGTCCGTGCCGATGTCGCTTGCGCGAAGCGCGCCGCAGGTGTGGGTGCGGTAGCGGTGCATGCTCAAAACCCTAAGAGATTCGGACAAAAACCGTCCTGCCGAGGCGGCGGACCAAGCACATGCAGACCGCTTTTTGTCAAGGCAAGTCCTGATCCAGCCCGCCATTGCGGCGACCGTCATTTGATTTCAAACTGGCCTTCGAGATCGCGCCATGCCGGACAAGTCGATGACAAAATTGAAATCGGCCAAAAAGACCAACAGGAAAGCCGGCAAGACGACCAAGGCCGCTGCCAACGCATCGACCGAAACCATGACCACCGCCGACGCAACCGTCGCCGCGCTGGTCGCCCATGGCCTAGACACGATCTACGCGCTGCCGGGGGTGCAGAACGACCACCTGTTCGAGGCGCTGTTCAAGGCGGGCGACCGGTTGCGCACGGTGCACACCCGCCACGAGCAGGGTGCGGCCTACATGGCGCTCGGCGCGGCGCTCGCAACCGGCAAGCCGCAGGCCTACGCCGTCGTGCCGGGACCGGGGTTGCTCAACTCATCGGCGGCGCTGCTCACAGCCTATTCGATGAACGCGCCGGTGCTGGCGCTGATCGGCCAGATCCCCAGCAACGATATCGGCCGCGACCTCGGCCATCTGCACGAGATCCGCGATCAGGCCGGCATCATCGCGCGGCTGGTCGATCATTCAGTGCTCATTCGCGGACCTGAAAAAGCGCCGCGCCTCGTCGCGCAAGCCATGCGATCGATGTCTTCCGGCCGTCCCGGCCCCGCCGCGCTCGAATGCGCGATCGACATCTGGGGCAAGACCGGCTCGGTCACGCCGCAGGCGCCGCTGGCTCTCCCCAAAATCAGAATCGACGACAGCGCGATCCGCAAGGCGGCCAAGCGTCTGGGCGCCGCGAAAAAACCGCTGATCGTATGCGGCGGCGGCGCGCAGGAAGCTTCAGAGGAAATAACGGCGCTGTCGGCGATGCTGCAGGCGCCGGTGCTCGCCTATCGCCGCGGCC
>CAMDEB010000085.1 GCA_945893085.1 Rhodoplanes serenus
GTTCGATTCGATCCGCGTCGGGCTGCGCGACGGACGAATTTTTCCGCTGTCGACCTTCGGCGGCGCCAACGTGCGGAAGTCAATCGCGCTGCACGACGTGGTCTACGTCAATCTCATCGAAGGCAAGGAAGTCAAAGTCAAAGACGCCAAGGGCAAGGAGACGACGCGGGTCGAGAGCACGCGCGTCGAGCTGCGGGCGCGGCCGTCGGTGCAGGCCGCAACCGTGGTGCTGGAGAACTCAACCGGGCGCATCCTCGCCATGGTCGGCGGCTTCTCCTATCCGCTGAGCCAGCTCAACCGCGCCACGCAGTCGCGCCGGCAGCCCGGCTCGGCGTTCAAGCCGCTGAGCTATCTCGCGGCGCTGAGCAACGGATTGCAGCCCAACACGCTGGTCGAGGATTCGCCGATCAACCTGCCGCCGATCGGCAGCGGCAGGATCTATGCGCAGGAGAAGGACTGGTGGTCGCCGAAGAACTACGACGGCGGCTACGGCGGCGCGACCACGCTGCGCCGGGCGCTGGAGAATTCCAAGAACCTGGTCACCGCGCATCTGCTCGAAGGCGCTATCGCCGGCAGTCCGGGGGACAGCCTCGACAAGATCTGCAAGCTCGCCAAGGAGGCGCAGCTTTACGCGAATTGCGAGCGCTACTACCCGTTCGTGCTCGGCGCCCAGGCGGTGCGGGTCGTCGACCTGGCGGCGTTCTACGCGGCGGTGGCGAACGAGGGCGGGCGGCCGGTGCCGCATGTCATCGACTCGATCGAACGCGATGGCCAGACCATCTATCGCGCCCCCAACCGCCTGACTGCGCTCGGCTCGGCCGATGCGCCGGCGGTGTACCAGCTCAAGACCATGCTGCAAGGCGTGCTGTCGCGCGGCACCGCGCGCGCAGCGGCCCATCTCGCTCCGTTCGTCGCCGGCAAGACCGGCACCAGCGACGAAGAGAACGACGCCTGGTTCGTCGGCTTCTCGAACGACGTCACGATCGCGGTCTGGGTCGGCTACGACAACGCCAAGGGCAAGCGCACGCTCGGCTCCGGCCAGACCGGCGGCAAGGTCGCGCTACCGATCTTCCAGAGCATCATGGACGCCGCCTGGACCATGCAGGCGCCGAAGACCGCATTGCGCGGCCCCTCGCCCGAAGCGCGGAAGCAGTTGCTCGCGCTGCCGATCGACCGGCGCACCGGCGCACGGGTGACCAACGGCAGCGCCAAGGCCTTCACCGAGTATTTCCGGCTCGAGCCGGGCGGCCGGTTCACCGAGACGCAGTACCGCTTCGTGTCGCGCTACGAGAACTACACACTCGGCGACAGCGGCGGCGAATACGAGCGCGGCACGCTGCCTTCCTATCCCGATCGTGGCTGGCGGCGCGACCCCGAGGATGGCTGGCGCCGCGAGACCTATGATCGCAACCCGCCGCGCCGGCAGCCCGATGGATTCCTGTCGCCGCCGCTGTTCCAGGGCTTCTTCTCGTCGCGCCGGAACGATGTCTATGAGGAGCGGGAGCCGCCACGGCCGCGCCGCATCGATCCGGACTATTTCTGGGGCCAGCGGCGGGCGTATTGAGACGCCTGGGTCGAACGCGCACGACGCGCGCCATGGTGAAATCACTTCATTCTTGAGCTAGGGTCCGACGCGATCGTTCAAGATCGCGTGGAGACGTCAATGGCGCGCCTGAAGCTTTCGATCGCAACCACCGACTACGATCATTTCCGCGATTTCCGCCTCGGCGCCGTGCAGGCCGAAGGCATCGAGCACACATGGTCGATGCTGGGCCACCACGAAATCTTCGCGCGCATGACCTTCAACCGCGAATGGGACTTGAGCGAATTGTCGTTCGCCAAGTTCTGCGCCCAGGTGACGCGCAAGGACCCGGACCTGATCGGACTTCCCGTCGTCTGCTCGCGGCTGTTCCGGTTCTCGTCGTTCTACGTCAACAAGAAGAGCAAGATCAAAACCGCGAAGGATCTGAAGGGCAAGAAGGTCGGCTCGCCCGAGTGGGCGCACACCGCCGCGGTCTACATGCGCGGCTGGCTCGGCGACGAGCACGGCGTCGGCCTCAAAGACATCCATTGGTATCAAGCCGGCACCAACGAGGCCGGCCGGATCGAGAAGGTCGAGCTGAGCCTGCCCAAGGGCATGAAGCTGACCCGCGTCGCCGACAAATCGCTGAGCGACATGCTGGCCAAGGGCGAGATCGACTGCGCCATCATCGCGCGGCCGCCGGATTGCTTCCGTCAGGGTCATCCGGACGTGGTGCGGCTCTATCCCGAGTTCTGGGAGATGGAGGAGAAATACTACAAGCGCACCAAGGTGTGGCCGATCATGCACATCATCGCGGTGCAGAAGCGCGTGCTCGACGCGAACCCCTGGGTCGCGCGCAATCTCTACAATGCGTTCCTGGAATCCAAGCGAAGGAGCGTCGAGCGGCTGATGGACCCCGCGGTGTCGCGCTATCCGGTGGCGTGGCTGCCGACCTACATGCGCAAGATGAGCGACACGTTCGGCGGCGACACCTATCCCTACGGCATCGAGGAGAACCGGCCGACCTGGGAGCAGATGCTGCGCTACACCTACGAGCAGGGCATCGCGCACCGGCACGCCAAGCCGGAGGAGATTTTCCCGAAGGGGATTATGACGAGCGTGCGGGTGTGATACAGGCGATGTCACGCAGCCAGCCCGGATCATAAGGAAACTCCATGCCGCTCCAATACCAGACCATCGTCGACCTCAGCCTTGAGCTCGACCCTAAGAACTACGCGATGCGTACGCCCGCGGGGTTCAAGAAGGACATGCAGTTCGAGATGGAGGTGCTCAAGGAGCACGACGCACCGGGCGGGGCGGGACAGATCGTGCGCGGCGTTCATATGCGCCTGCACGCCGGCAGCCACGTCGATGCGCCGGAGCACAATGTGCGCGGCGGAACGCAAATTCATCAGCTTCCGCTGGAGCTGTTCATCGGCGACGCCATCGTCGCAGACCTCCGCGACAAGCTGCCCGGCCAGGCGATCACCGAGAAGGATATGGAGAAGCGGCTCGACAACCGCATCCGGAAAGGCGACCGGCTGTTGCTGCGGACCGACCACAACAATTCCTATGACGGCGGCTCGGAGAAGTGGATGAAGGACTCGCCCTATCTGACCATCGGCGCCACCATGTGGTGCATCGAGAAGGGCGTGGTGATCGTCGGCTATGACTTCTATCACGGCAACGACGAGCCCAATGCGCCGCGCGTGTTCCACAACTCGCGGACGCTCAGCGAGCACGGCGTGATCACCATGCCGTACCTCAAGAACCTCGATCGCATCGAGAAGGATCGCTTCACGCTGATCGGTCTTCCGCTCAAGGTGATCGGCGCCGAGGCGTCACCGGTGCGCGCTGTGGCCTTGTGCTGAAACGACCGGCGTACGCGGCCGATCAACCAAGCCGTGACCGGGCAACAATTGCGGGAGGAATGGCCATGACGATGTCGAAGCTGGCGGCGATCGCGCTAACCACATTGGTTTGCTTTGGTGTCCAGGCGCACGGCCAAGAGCAATATCCGTCCCGGCCGATCACGATCGTCGTTCCGATCACCGCGGGGACGACCATCGATATCCTGGCGCGGCTTTACGCCGAGAAGCTGTCCAAGCACTTCGGCCAGCAGGTCGTCGTCGCCAACCGGCCGGGGGCCGGCGGCCAGATCGCGGGCCAGGCCGTGGCGACCGCGCCGGCCGACGGATACACCCTGATCTTCGTCAACTCCGGCCACGCGATTCTCGGCACGCTAAACAAGAACCTACCGTTCGATTCCGTGAACGATTTCGCCGGCATCTCGCTGATCGGCGAAGCGCCGAGCATCGTGGTGGTGCCGCCCACGCTCGGCGTCTCGGACCTGAAGGAATTCGTCGCGATGGCGAAGGCGAAGCCGGGATCGGTCAATTACGCCTCAGCCGGCATCGGCACCGCGACACATCTCGCCGGCGCCTATTTCGCGCTGCAGACCGGCACCGACCTGGTGCACATCCCCTACACGGTGAGCGCGACGATCATCGCAGACCTGCTGGGCGGGCGCATGCAATCCTCCTTCGTCCCGATGGCGTTCGTGCTGCCGCTGTTGCAGGACAACCGGCTGCGCGCGCTGGCGATCTCCTCCAGGGAGCCCTCCACCGATCCGATCAAGATTCCGACAGCGCTGTCCCAGGGCGTCGATTATCTCAACGCGACCTGGTACGGCATCCTGGCACCGGGCAAGACGCCGAAGCCGATCCTCGCGGCGCTCAACCGGGCGATCGCAGAGGCCAGCAAGGACCGCGAGCTGGAGGCGAAGATCCGCGCGCAAGGGATCATCCCCCAGGACACCGGACTGGAGAAGTTCGACGGGCATATTCGCAGCGACATGGCCCGCCTCGCTCCACTTCTGAGGGCCATCGCAGACAAGAAGTAGCTGTTGCTCCCGGCGTAACGACTCACCTCACCCGCCCTTGATCCCCGCCGCCTTGATGATCGGCCACCACTTGTCGATCTCGGCCTTGTGGAACGCGCCGAGGTATTCCGGCGTCTGCTCATCGCGCGGCCCGACCTCGTAGCTCTGCTCCGAGAGCTTCTGACGCACAACCGGGTCGGCCAGCGCGCTCACCACCGCCGCGTTGAGCCTGGCGACGACCTCCTTCGGCGTGGCCTTGGGCACCCAGATCGCTTGCCACGGCGCCATGTGCAGACCGGGCGCTCCCGCTTCGTCCACCGTCGGGATGTCAGATGCCATCACCGTGCGCTTCTTCGCCATCACGGCATGGATCTTGATGCGGCCGGCACGAAGCTGCGGCAGGGCGGTGATCGGATCGAGGATCGACAGGTCGATCTGGCCGGCCACCAAATCCTGCGCCGCCGGCGCGGTGCCGCGATAGGGCACGAGCTGAAACGTTGTGCCGGTGATGTTCTGGAACAGCACGCCGCCGATGTGCGACGGGCTGCCGACGCCGGCGGTGCCCAGCGACGCCTTGTCCGGGTTGTCCTTCAGCCAGGCGATCAGGCCGCGCAGATCGTTCGGCGGCAGCGCGCTCTTGGTCGCGATCAGCCACGGCGTCGCCGAGATCAGCGCGACCGGTTCGAAATCGGCGACGACGTCGTACGGCAGCGTCATGGTTGCGCCGCTGACGACGTGCATGGCGAAGGCGGAATAGCTCAGCATGTAGCCGTCGGGCGCAGCGCGGGCGACGCGGCCGACGCCGATCGAGCCCGACGCGCCGGTCACGTTCTCAACCACGACGGTCTGGCCGAGCGAGCCCTTCATGCCTTCGGCGACGATGCGCGCGACCGCATCCATCGCGCCGCCGGCCGGGACCGGCACGATCATCGTGATCGGGCGCGATGGGAAGGCCTGTGCGCTCGCACCGCGGCCAAGTGCGGGAAGGGCCGCGGCGGCCGCAGCCCAATGCAGAAATTGACGGCGGCAGAGTTTCATTGTGCGCACCCCTCCCCTGGATTTGGATGTGCCGTGAATGGCCTTTCCAGGCACAATAGCGCAAATCAGGGTTCGCGACCGCCTCGCCTTTCAAGGAAACCGACTCTGGGGTGTGACGAATATTTCATGCTATGCCGCGTCCCGCGGCCGCATCGGCTTGCGGCGCGGGTTTCCGTAACATGCACCAGGCGGCGACGAGAGAACTATTTGGGAGGATGCGTAATGCCGAGTGCGGCGAGATTGTTTCTGGGCATCGTCAGCGCCTGCTGGCTCGCGATCCCCGGCACCGCGGCCGCGCAATCTGCGGTCAACGTCGTGATCGGCTATCCGCCGGGCGCGATCTACGATGTCTATGGACGGATCGTGGCACGGCACATCGGCAAGCACCTGCCGGGAAACCCGAGCGTCGTGGTGCAGAACATGCCGGGGGCCGGGAGCCTGCGTGCGGCGAACTATCTTTACACGGTGGCACCGAAGGATGGATCGACCATCGGCTTGTTCGCACGCGGTATCGCGATGCAGCCGCTGTTCGACACGCAAGGCGTGCAGTTCGACGCGCAGAAATTCAATTGGCTCGGCAGCACGAGCGACGAGGTCAGCGTCGTCATCGCCTCCGCGGCGAAGCCGTTCAAGACCATCGAGGACGCCCGCGACCGCGAGATGGTGGTGTCCGCGTCGGGATCTGGCGCCGACAGCGTGATCTTCCCCTACATTCTCAACGGCGTGATCGGAACCAAATTCAAGGTCGTCACCGGCTATCCGGGCAACGCGGACATGCTGCTCGCCGTCGAACGCGGCGAAGCCGATGGCAACGCCGGCACCTCCTGGATCAGCCTGGTCTCGATCAAGCCGGATTGGGTGCGCGACAAGAAGATCAACGTGCTGTTGCAGATGGCGAACAAGAAGCATCCCGATCTCGCCGACGTCCCGCTGGCGCTCGATCTGGCGAAGAACGCGTCGGACCGCAGTGTGCTCGACCTGATTTTCTCCCGGCAGGGCATGGCCTACCCGTTCGTGGCGCCGCCCGATCTGCCGCCCGAACGCGTCGCGACGCTGCGGCAGGCGTTCGACGCCACCATGAAGGACCCCGAGTTCCTGGCGGAAGCGAAGCGGCAGAGCCTCGATATCAATCCGGTCTCCGCCGCGGAGATTGCGGCGATCGTGCGCAAGGCCTATGCCACGCCCGCCGACCTCATCGCGCGGGCCAGGGCCATGCTACAAAGCGGCAAGAGCACGGCGCGCTGAAGCAGCGGGCATGCCGAGACGACAGGAGACAGACGAATGCTCAAGCCCGAGCAAAATCAGCGGGTGACCCAGGCCGGCCCGGGGACGCCGATGGGCGACCTGTTCCGGCGCTACTGGATCCCCGTCATGCTGGCCGAGGAACTGCCGGAGAATGAATGTCCGCCGGTGCGGGTGAAAATCCTGTCCGAGCGCCTGCTGGCCTGGCGCGACACCAACGGGCGCCTGGCATTGAACGACGAATTCTGCGCCCACCGCGGCGTGTCGCTCTGGTTCGGGCGCAATGAGCAGAATGGGCTGCGCTGTCCGTATCACGGCTGGAAGTACGATCACACCGGGCAATGCATCGAGGTGCCGTCGGAACCGGCGGAAAGCGGCTTCTGCACCAAGATCAAGTTGAAGTCTTACCCGCTGGTCGAACGCGGCGGCATCCTGTGGGCCTACATGGGACCGCCGGACAAGCAGCCGCCGCTGCCGGAGTTCGAGTGGACGGCGGTCCCGGCGTCGCATCGCTACATCACCAAGCGCCAGCAGGAATGCAATCATCTCCAGGCGATGGAGGGCGGCATCGATTCCAGCCATGTGTCGTGGCTGCATAGCGGCGACCTGCACACCGACCCGTTGCACAAGAACACCAAGGGTGCGAACTATCAGCGCGACCGTTCGCCGAAGTTCGAGATCGTGCAATCGCCCGGCGGACTCTTCATCGGCGCGCGCCGCAACGCCGAGCCGGGGCATTACTACTGGCGCATCACGCAGTGGATCATGCCGTGGTACACGATGGTGCCGCCCTATGGCGACAACGCGCTCAACGCGCACGCCTGGGTGCCGATCGACGACCAGAATTGCTTCACCTGGACCTTCACCTATCATCCGACGCGGGCGCTGTCGCAGATGGAACTCGACATCATGCGGTCGGGCGGCGGCATCCATGTGCCGCTGATTCCGGGCACGTTCCAGCCGGTCATCAACAAGGACAACGACTACAAGATCGACCGCGAGGCGCAGAAGAGCGGGCGCAGTTACAGCGGCGTCAGCGGGATCGCCATGCAGGACGCTTCGATCCAGGAGAGCATGGGACCGATTGTCGACCGCGCGAAGGAGAATCTGGTCACGACCGACAACGCGATCATCATGGCGCGAAACCGCCTTCAACAGGCCGCGCTGGCGTTGCAGAAGGGCGTCGAGCCGCCGGGGCTTGCGGCCGAGTGTCACCGCGTCCGGTCCGCAACGTTCGTCTTGCCGGTCGACGTGCCGTTCGAGCAATCAAAGCGCGACGATCTGACGGTCCGGGAAGGCGTCCCTCACACGTCCATATGAGCGAGATGGCCAACCCACTTGATGCGAGGGCGGCCGGCGCGCGCAGGCTTGCGGGCAAGGTCTGTATCGTCACCGGCGGCGGCCAGGGCATCGGAGCCGCCACGGCGCGGCGGCTCGGGCAGGAAGGCGGCATCGTGGTCGTCGCCGACCGCGTCGAGGAAGGCGCGGCACGGACCTTGGCGGACCTGCAAGGGCACGGCGTCACGGCGATGCTGGTGCTCGCCGACCTTGGCACCTTCGCAGGCGCCCAGACCCTGATGGCCAAGACGGTCGAGGCCTATGGCCGGATCGACGTGCTGGTCAACAACGTCGGCGGCACGATCTGGATCAAGCCGTTCCATCTCTACAAGGAGGACGAAATCAAGCTGGAGATCGAGCGCTCGCTGTTCCCGACCCTGTGGTGCTGTTCGGCGGTGCTGCCGGCGATGATGCAGCAGAAATCCGGCTCGATCATCAACCTGGGCTCGCAGTCGACGCGCGGGCTTTACCGTCTGCCCTACGCGGCGAGCAAGGGCGGCATCCTGGCGCTGAGCAAGGTGCTGGCCATGGAATACGGCCGCTACGGCATCCGCGTGAACGCCATGGCGCCGGGCGGCACCGAGATTTCCGACCGCGTGACGCAGCGGCAGTACATCGGTCCCAGCGTCGCGGCGAAAGAGGACGCGTCGGAGGCCGAGTACCGTCGCGAAATGGCCGAGGATATCCGCAACCAGCAGGCCTTGCAGCGGCGCGGCTTGCCGGAGGAGCAGGCGGCGGCCATTGCCTTCCTGGCGTCCGACGATGCCAGCTTCATCACCGGCCAGGTCATCAATTGCAGCGGCGGCCAGTCGTGATTGCGGAGCGCGTCCCGAAATGACAGGGCCACGGCGCGCTGTGCTATACTGATTGCGACCGAACTCAGGAGACCCGACCATGCCCCGCCACAAGACCTACGTCCCGCACGGCGTCATCCCGGCCGTCCTGCTGCCGTTCCATGACGACCTGTCGATCGACGAGCCCTCCTTCCGCAAGCACCTGCGCGACGTGGCGGCGACCGACGGGCTGTCGGCGATCACCATCAACGCCCATTCGACCGAGGTCGCCTCCTGCACCTTCGACGAGCAGAAGCGCGTCCACGCCATCGCCCAGGACGAGATCGGCGACCGGCTGCCGATCGTGCACGGCATCTGGGCCGACGGCTCGCTCGAAGCCGCGCGCATTGCCAAGGCGGCGGCCGAAGGCGGCGCATCGGCGCTGCTGGTGTTCCCGCCGGCGCCGTTCACGCTCGGCCAGAACGCGGCGATGGCGATCGAGCATTTCAGGCGCGTCGCCGACGCCAGCGACCTGCCGATCATCGTGTTCCAGTATCCGCTGCCGACCGGCCAGGGCTATCCGAACGAGACGCTGCTGCGCATGGTCGATGAGATCCCCTCGATCCGGGCGATCAAGGACTGGGCCGGCACCGTGCAGCAGCACGAGTGGCACGTGCGCACGCTGCAGAACCGGTCGCGTCCGGTCAACGTGCTGTCGACGCAAAGCTCGTGGCTGATGAGCTCGTTGGTGCTCGGCTGCAAAGGCCTGCTCTCCGGCAGCGGCAGCGTGATCCCCGACCTGCAGGCGCAACTGTTCAAGGCCGTGCAGGGCAACGACCTCGCCGCGGCGAAGGCGCTCAACGACCGCATCTTCCCGCTCGCCAGCATCTTTTACGCGCAGCCGTGGGTGGACATGCACAACCGCATGAAGGAGGCGCTGGTGCTGCTCGGCCGGCTGCCGAAGGCCGTGGTGCGGCCGCCGCTGGTCAAGCTCGAGAAGGCCGAGATCGATCGCATCCGGCGCGCGCTGATCGAGGCCGGGCTGCTGTCCCGGGAAAAGCGCGACGCGGCCTGAGATTCGCGATCTCTTACGCCCTCCCACCGCTGTCGTCCCCGCGAAAGCGGGGACCCATAACCTCAGGCGGCAAATTTCACAGCGCTGGGTCCCCGCCTTCGCGGGGACGACAGTGGCAATCACTTCGCCATCACGCCGGCGCGCTTGGCGACGTCGGTCCAGCGTTCGACGTCGCGACGGATTCGTCGGGCGAACTCCTGCGGCGTGTCGCCGATCGGCTCGAAGCCGATCGAGAACAGCCGCTGCTGCATCTCCGGCGTGTTGATAATCTCGACCACCTGCTTGTTCAGGAACGCCACGATGGCTGGGTCGAGATTGGCGGGCCCAAGGAGCCCGGTCCAGTTGCCGGCCTCGAAGCCGGGGAATCCCAGCTCCTCGACCGTCGGAATCTCCGGCGTCCACGGCGCGCGCTTGCGCTCGGCGACGGCGAGCAGCTTGATCCGTCCGTTGCGGTGCTCCGGCAGCGACGCCGGCAGGCTGCCGAACATCATCTGCACCTGACCGCCCAGCAGGTCGATCAGCGCCGGCCCGATGCCGCGGTTCGGCACGTGCACGATGTCGACGCCGGTCATGGTCTTGAGCAGCTCGGTGGTCAGGTGCGAGGCGGTGCCGACGCCGGCCGAGCTGTAGCTCAGCTTGTTGGGATTGTTCTTCGCATAGTCGATGAACTCCCGCATGGTCTGCACCGGCACCGACGGATGCACGAACAGCCCGTTCGGCCCGAGCGCGACATTGACGATCGGCGTGAGGTCGCGGCGCGGGTCATAGCCGAGGTTGGGATTGATCGCGGTGGTGATGGTCAGGCTGGTCTGCGTCATCAGCAGCGTGTAGCCGTCGGCATCGGATGCGATCACCGAACGGGTGCCGACGATGGTTCCGGCGCCGACGCGGTTCTCGACCACGAACTGCCCCTTGGTCCTCTCGCCGAGCTTCTGCGCGATCAGCCGCGCCAGCAGGTCAGCGCCGCCGCCGGCCGCGACCGGCACCACGATCTTGACGACGCGGTCCGGGTATTGGGCATGCGCTTGCGGCGCCAGCGCTCCGATGAGAATGGCGCTTAAGGCGAGAGTGATCGCGTGCTTCATGGCGTTCTCCCCTCAGACCGGATTGGCGTCGATCAGCACGAAGGCGACGCAGGCCGGCTCGTTGGTGCGGTTGCTCCAGGCGTGGCTGGTGCCGCGCTGGATCAGAATGTCGCCGGTCTTGAGCAGCGCCTCGCCCTCGTCCATCAGCGCGTAGATTTCGCCCGACAGCACGATCGCATAGTCGATCGAGTTGGTCTTGTGGAATCCCGGATGCCGGGTGTTGTGCAGGTCGCGGACATAGCCCTCGGACTTGGAATCGTGCGCCACGTCGGGCCTTCGCATCGAGGCGACGCGCTGGGAATCCGGCGGATATTCGACGACGCGGAAGATCGTGCCGTTCTGCGGCGGCGGCAGCCGGAAGGCATGATCCATGGTCGGATCGAGACTGCCGGAGTTGTCGGCGGGCGCCGCGCGGGTCTCCCAGAAATCGGTCGCGGTGGTCGCGCCGGTGCCGCGCGAGTGCACACTGGGCGCCGGTCCGTCCATGATGAAGATCGACGTGCCTTGCGCATTGTGGCCGGTGACGACGCGACGGAACGATCGGGGCATGGCTGCTTTCCTGTTGCGGGCAAAGTCTATTGACCACATCCGGCCTGCGCCAGCCGGTGCCGCCAGCCGGGCTTTCATGGTAGGCAAGGCCGCCGCAATACTTGAGAGAGAGCCCGCATGGCCCCGCCCGACCGTTTCCTGCTCGCCGGCGTGATGGGATGGCCCATCTCGCAATCGCGCTCGCCGATGCTGCACAATTACTGGTTCGCCAAGCATGGGCTTGCCGGCAGCTACGTGCCGCTTGCGATCCCGCCGGAGCGGCTGGAAGCAGCATTGCGCGCGTTGCCGGCGCTCAACTTTGCCGGATGCAACCTGACGATTCCGCTCAAGCAGGACGCGATGCGGATCGTCGACGAGGTCGACATCACCGCCACGAAGATCGGCGCGATCTCCTGCGTCATCGTGCGGCCGGACGGATCGCTCTCAGGCACCAACAACGATCACTTCGGCTTCACCGCCAACGTCCTGGAGTTCATGCCTATGTGGCGCGCCGACCGCGGCCCGGTCGCGGTGATGGGCGCCGGCGGCGGCGCGCGCGCGGTGGTCTACGGGCTGCTCGATCGCGGCGCCCACGAGATCCGGCTGGTCAACCGCACGCTGTCGCGGGCACAGACCTTGGCGAGGGATTTCGGCGGCGGACCGATCCAGGTGCTGCCGTGGGAGGAGCGCCACGCGTCGCTCGACGGCGTCGTGATGCTGGTCAATGCGACGAGCCAGGGCATGATCGGACAGGCGGCGCTCGACCTGAAGCTCGACCGGCTGCCGGCCGGCGCGCTGGTGACCGACATCATCTATATCCCGCGCGAGACGCCGCTGCTCGCTGCCGCTCGCGCGCGCGGCAATCCGACGCTGAACGGCCTCGGCATGCTGCTGCATCAGGGGCGGCCGGCGTGGCAGGCGTGGTTTGGAATCGAGCCCAAGGTAACGGCGGATTTGCGTACGATGATCGAGGCGACGATTTAGCGGGCGTTGGCCAGCTTCACGCGCTTGGCCGCCGGCGGTTTTCCGGCCAGCTTCGCAATCGCCTTGTCGGCGGATGTTTTGGCGACCGGCTTGGCGTTCAGCACCGTCACCGTCCTGGTCACCGTCACGCGCACTCCCGGCTTCGCCCGCTCCGACGCCAGTACGGTCACCTTTGTCTTCGGCGTGAGCGCACGGGCGACGTTCGCGGACTTCGGCTGCTTCCCCGCAACCTTGCTGAGCGCCGCCTTCTTCTCGAGCGCCGCGATGATCCGGGTTCGTGGTTCGCCCGACCGGATCTCACGGAGTACATTCTGCCGCCGTTCGGCCGCCTCGGCCAGCTTCATCTCCCGATTCGCCGATGCGAGCGCGAATGTCTTGCGCACCTTGGCCCCGGCCTCGCTGGCAACCTTGACCGTCTCCGGCTTCTCCAGCTTGGGCGCGCGAGCCTCG
>CAMDEB010000086.1 GCA_945893085.1 Rhodoplanes serenus
GCTATCAGGGCCGCGGGTGCGAAGCTGTTCTTCCTGCCCCCCTACAGTCCCGATCTCAATCCCATTGAGCAAGTCTTCGCCAAGCTCAATACCTTGCTGCGAAAAGCCGCCGAGCGGACCGTCGAAGCCACCTGGAAACGCATCGGCGCGCTCCTGCAAGCCTTCACGCCGCAGGAATGTGCCAACTACTTCCGAAACGCAGGATATGCTTCAGCTTAAACGGATCAGACTCTAGATCAGCGCGCGACGGCTACACGCTTCTGATGGCCACCAACGCCCAGGTCACCGTTAATCCAAGTCTCTACGACAAAATGACGTTCAGCCCGCTGCGAGACCTGGAAACCATTTCTCAGCTCGTGTTCACGCCGAACATCCTCGTCGTCAACAACAATGTGCCGGCAACAAACGTGCAGGAGCTTGTTGCGCTGGCTCGTTCGCGGCCGGGCAACCTGACTTTTGGTTCCGCCGGAGTGGGCACCACGCAACACTTGGCGGGTGAGCTTTTCAAGTCTTTGGCTCGTCTCGACATCCGGCACGTTCCCTATCGCGGGGCTGTGCCGGTTATTACAGACCTGTTGGGTGAGCACGTCACGATGTTTTTTGGCAACCCCTCACAACTCATTCCGTTGATCCGGGAAAACAAGTTGCGTGCGCTCGCTGTCACGTCATCAAAGCGTTTCTCCGCAACACCCGATCTGCCGACCATGATCGAAGCTGGCTTCCCAGGCTTCGGCGCATCGGTGTCGTTCGGCTTGATGGCGCCGGCCGGCACACCGCCTGAGATCATCAGCAAGATTCACCGCGATACGGTGGCGGCGCTCGCTTTGCCCGACGTCCGCAGGCGCTTGGTCGACCTCGGCATGGAGGCAATTGGCAATTCACCGGAGGAGTTTGCGGCGGCTCTTAAGGCTGAGGTGCCGCAGTGGACAAGGCTGATCCAGCAGATCGGCCTTGCTGCGAAGGAAAAGAGCCCGCCGCGTGTAGGCTTTATCTCAACCGCCCACGGTCCGGGCGCAGGCCATGAAACTTTCATCCAGCAATTGCGGACCCTCGGATATGAACAGGGGAGAAACATATTCGTGGAGTGGAAGTGGCTAGGCGAACGTTACGACCAATTGGACGAGACGGTCGCGGAGATGACGCGAAGCGGCGCCGATGTTCTCGTGGCTCAGAGTTCCGCAGTGGCCATCGCCCTCCGCAATAGCACGAAATTCACCCCCATCGTTTTCGTCGACGTGCGCGATCCGGTCGAGGACGGACTCGTCGCAAGCATGAATCGACCCGGAGGCAATGTAACCGGAGTCACCCTTACTCCGAGCGCCGAACTCGCGGCGAAGCAGATCGAATTATTGCGCGAGGTTGTACCCAGTGCCCGACGCGTGGCAGTTTTCTGGAATCCTGCTGCAACAAATCGATCCCAATTCTTTGAAATGATAAGAAATGCAGGCCAACGATTGGCCGTGAGCATACAGCCCTTCGAGGTCAGGAATTCAGCCGATATCGAGCACGCATTCGAGCGGTTTAGCCGTGAAAGATTCGACGGTCTTGTTATGCTGGTTGAATCGGTCACGCTGGGGCAACGTGTCCTCATTGCGCGACGAGCACTCGACATCCGACTGCCGACTGTTTTTGAGATCAGAGATTATGTCGATGCTGGTGGCTTGATGTCTTACGGCGTTCAATATCGCGACCATTACACGCGCGCTGCGATCTACGTCGACAAAATATTGAAGGGTGGCCAGCCCACCGACATACCCGTAGAACAACCCAGCGAATTTGATTTCGTAATCAATATGATCACCGCACGCTCGCTGGGGATTGAGATGCCAGCTTCTGTCATTGCGAGAACCACGCATGTCATTGAGTAACTTGAACGTCTGCTATTGGCAGCACAAAGCAGACATGCCGCCACGTCCGCTATTCGCGCCCCCTAATCCATCTCCTCGCCGCCCACAAACGCGATCCTGATCATATTCGTCGCGCCCGGCGTGCCGAGCGGCAATCCGGCGACGATGATCACCCTGCGGCCGGCCTTGGCGATGCCGTCCTTGAAGGCGATGCGGCAGGCGCGCTCCACCATGTCGTCCTGGTCGTGCGCGTCCTCGGCGACCACGCAGTGGATGCCCCACGCCACCGACAACTTGCGGCCGGTCGCGAGGTTGGGCGAGATCGCAACGATCGGCACCTGCGGGCGCTCGCGCGCGACGCGCAGGCCCGTGGAGCCCGATGAGGTCCAGCAGATGATGGCGGACAGGTCGAGCGTGTCGGCGATCTGCCGCGCCGCCGCGGCGATGGCGTCGGCGCCGGTCGCCTCGGGCTCGGCGTGCTGCGCCTGCATGATGGCGCGATAGCCGTCCTCGCTTTCGACCTCCTCGGCGATCCGGTTCATGGTCATCACCGCCTCGACCGGATATTTTCCGGCCGCCGATTCCGCCGACAGCATGATGGCGTCGGCGCCGTCGAAGATCGCGGTTGCGACGTCGGACACCTCGGCGCGCGTCGGCACCGGGCTGTTGATCATCGATTCCAGCATCTGCGTCGCCACCACCACCGGCTTGCCGGCGCGGCGCGACGCGCGCGTGAGCTGCTTCTGGATGCCCGGCACCTTTTCGAGCGGCATCTCGACGCCGAGGTCGCCGCGGGCCACCATGATCGAGTCGGTGACCTCCATGATCTCGTCGAGCCGGTACACCGCCTGCGGCTTTTCGATCTTGGCCATGACCGAAGCGCGGCCGCGGGTGATCTTCTTCGCCTCGGCGATGTCGTCGGGCCGCTGGATGAACGACAGCCCGATCCAGTCGATGCCGGTGTCGAGCGCCGCTTCGAGGTCGGAATGGTCCTTCGGCGTCAGCGCCGAGAACGGGATCACGGTGTCGGGCAGGCTGACGCCCTTGCGGTCGGACAATTTTCCGCCGACCTCGACCCGGGTGACGATCTTCTGCCGGTCGGTTTCGGTCGCCACCAGTCTGATTTTGCCGTCGTCGAGCAGCAGCGAGTGTCCGGGCTCCATGCCGGCGAAGATTTCCGGATGCGGCAGGTGGGCGCGGTTGGCGTCGCCGATGGCGCTGTCCAAGTCGAGCGTGAAGCTCGCGCCCTGTTCGAGCATGGCGGAGCCGCCGGTGAAGGCGCCGACCCGCAGCTTCGGTCCCTGCAGGTCGACCAGGATGCCGATCGGGCGGTTATAGTCCTTCTCCACCGCGCGGATCGCTGTGACCAGCTCGCGCATCTTGTCGTGCGGCGTGTGGCTCATGTTGATGCGGAACACGTCGGCGCCGGCCTCGAACAGCTTGGCGATCATCTCCCGGCTGGAGGAGGCGGGGCCGAGCGTGGCCACGATCTTGGTTCGGCGCAGGCGTCTCATCGGCTCGGCGCTCCCGGCAGTTGCGACGGTCCCTGCCGTCCGGGCGTGGGCAGCATCGGCGTGCCGGGCGTGAGCGGGCGCTGCGGGCCTTGCTCGGCGGTCTCGGTGAGCTGCACCGTCCAGGCGCGCTGCTCGCTGGTGTCGACCTCGAAGAAGCCGGTGCGGTCGAAGCCGCGGGCGAGGCAGTCCTCGGTGCCGCGGATGGTGAACTCCTTTTCGCGCGTGCACATGAAGGCCTGTCCCGACCATTCGCCGCCACGGTCGTAGTCGATCGCATAGATGTAATAGAAGCGCGCGATCAGTGTCCCCTTCAGCAGCGTTTCGCAACTGCGCGATGACAGGTTCCACCAGCCTTCGGTGGTCCAGCCGCCTTCGGCGTCCTTGTAGCCGACCGCGACGCCGACCCGGCTGCCGGTGTTGTTGCAGAGATGGAAGTCGGCGAACGCGGGCGTCGTGAGCAGCAGCAGGACCGCCGTGAGCAGCGCACGGCGCACGAGCCGAGCGGTCATGAGCACGCGCTGGGCGGACTGAGATCGCAGGGAGTCCACGGTGCGGGGCCTTTCCGGAACGCGGGTATCGCGTGAAGGTTCAAGCAATGTCAACGAGTATGGCTCGGAAATCATTGACGTTTGTGCAGGTCGGTCCGGTTTCCACAAGGTCGCCGAGACGGCTGAAAAAGCCCGTGGAGTCGTTGTCGGCAAGGAACTTGGCCGGATCGAGGCCGAGCCCCTGAGCACGGCTGAGCGTGCCTGAGTCAATGATGGCACCGGCTGGGTCGGCGGCAGAGCCCGCCCCGCCGTCGGTGCCGTCGGTGTCGCCGGCCAATGCGGCTATCCCCGGGGCACCTGCGAGGGCATGAGCAAGCGCCAGTGCATACTCCTGATTCGGGCCGCCCCGGCCCTGCCCATGGATGGTCACGGTCAGCTCACCGCCGGACAAAATGACAGCGCGGCGGCCTTGCGCCTGCATGCTCAGCGCCACCCGCGCGTGCTCGGCCGCAACCGTGCGCGCCTCGCCTTCGAGGCGATCGCCAAGCAGGATGCATTCGTAGCCGGCGGCACGCACGGCCTGCTGGGCAGCGTTGAACGCGTCGGCTGGGCGCGAGACCAGCCTGTATTCGGTCGAGCGGAACAGTGGGTGGTCGGGCTTCGGCGTCTCGTTCGCCGGATCGGCGAGCGCGCGGGCGATCGACGCCGGCAGGTCGAGGCGAAAACGCTGCACGATGGCGTGAGCATCGCTGAGCGTCGTCGGGTCCGGCACCGTCGGACCTGAGCCGATCACCGCGGGATCGTCGCCCGGCACGTCGGAGATCGCCAGCGTGAGCACGCGCGCGGGCTGGGCGAGCAGCGCCAGGCGCCCGCCCTTGATGCGCGAGAGATGCTTCCGCACCGTGTTGATCTCGCCGATGTTGGCGCCCGAGCGCAGCAGCGCCCGCGTCACCGCCTGCTTGTCGGCGAAGCCGACGCCGGGTGCCGGCGCGATCCAGTTGGCCGAGGCGCCACCCGAGAGCAGCACCAGCACGAGATCGTCCGAGACGGCCTGGGCGGCGAGTTCAAGCGTCCGTTCCGCGGCCGCAAGGCCCGCCGCATCAGGCACCGGATGGCCGGCCTCGAGCATTTCGATCATCCGGGTCGGCCGGCCGTAGCCGTGGCGGGTGACCGCGAGCCCGGGAAGCCGGTTGGGAGCCAGCCCAACCTCGTCGAGATAGTGCCGCTCCGCGACCTCGGTCATCGAGCCGGCCGCCTTGCCGGCGGCGAGCACGAAAACACGGCCGGAGGTGGGCTGCGGCAGATGCGCCGGCAAGCACACCGACGGGTGGGCGGCCGCGATTGCGGTGTGGAACAGGCCCTCCAGAAACGCCCGTGCGCTCGCGCCATCCCGCGATTGTTCCATGCAGTCCCCGAATCGTTCCACGCCGCGACGCTACGTGATTACGCAGATATTTTATCGCACGGGATAGCTGACCGCCGTGTGTGAAGCTGGTTATAATGCTTCAAAACAACAATCGATGGGGGAGGAATGAAGCCGGCCGCTGCCGGCATTCATCACCGAAATCAAACGTTCGCGCGACCATGCCGCAGGGGCGACTGGTGCGTGATCAACGGTGGCCAAGGAAGGAAACGCTATGGCGGTCGCATTTACGATCAACGGCAAAGCGGCCAGCGTCGATGCTGGGCCCAACACGCCGCTGCTCTGGGTGGTGCGCGAGCACCTCAAACTCACCGGGACGAAGTATGGATGCGGCGCGGGCCTGTGCGGCGCCTGCACGGTGCACATGGACGGCCAGGCGGTGGCGTCCTGCCAGACCATGCTGTCGGCTGTCGCCGGCAAGAAGATCACCACCATCGAGGGCTTGTCGGAGAAGGGCGACCACCCGCTGCAGAAGGCATGGGTCGCCGAGCAGGTCCCGCAATGCGGTTACTGCCAGTCCGGCCAGATCATGCGAGCGGCCGAGCTGCTGGCGAAGACCAAGACCCCGAGCCGCGAGCAGATCGTCACCCACATGGACGGCAACATCTGCCGTTGCGGCACCTATCCACGCATCGTGCGCGCGATCGAACGCGCCGCGCGGGAGGGCTGAGCCATGAACAAGCACATCGACAAGAAAGCTCTCAAGGTTAGCCGCCGCGGCTTCGTCGGCGGCGCCGCCGGAGTGAGTTTCAGCTTCGCGCTCGGCGGCAGCCTGCTTGATGCCGGCGAGGCGCTCGCCCAGGGCGCGTCCGGCAAGCTCAACGCCTATGTCACGATCGCAACAGACGGCGGCATCGTGATCATGACGCCGGCGCCGGAGATGGGGCAGGGCGTCAACACCGTGCTGCCGCTGATCATCGCCGAAGAGCTCGATGCCGACTGGAGCAAGGTGAAGGTGCAGCAGGCCCCGGTGAATGCCGCCTACAACCACCCGATCTTCCGCGGCCAATACCAGGTCGCGAGTCTGACGACGCGCGGCTACTGGATGCCGCTGCGCACGGCGGGCGCCCAGGCCCGGCGCGTGCTGCTCGACGCCGCGGCGCAACGCTGGGGCGTGCCGGTGACAGAACTCACCACCGAGCCCAGCATGGTGGTGCACGCCGGCTCGGGGCGGAAGATGGGCTACGGCGAGATCGCCGGCTTCGCCCAGACGCCGGAAAAGCTGCCGGAGATAAAGCCGGAGGACCTGAAGCCGGTCGCCCGGTTCCGGCTGCTCGGCAAGGATGTGCAGCGCATCGACATCGCCGAGAAATCGTCGGGCAAGATGCTCTACGCCAGCGACGTGCAGGTGCCGGGCATGCTCTACGGCACGATTGCGCGCGCGCCGCGGCGAGGCTCCGCGCCGAAGTCATTCAACCGCGACGAGATCAAGGCGCAGCCTGGCATCGTCGAAGCGGTGGCGTTCGACGATGCCGTCGGCATCATCGGCAATACGGTGGAAGCGGTGTTCGCCGCCCGCCACAAGCTGAAGGCCGATTGGTCGGAGGGCAGGGGCGCCAAAAACAATTCGGAAACCGAAACGCAGGACTATCTCGCCCATGTGCGCGATCCAAGCCGCAAGGGCGTGGTGGTGCGGCAGACCGGCGACGCCAACGCCGCGATCGCCGGTGCGGCGAAGGTGGTTTCCGGCGAGTACACCACCGACTATGTCTATCACGCGCAGATGGAGCCGCTGTCCTGCACGGCGTCGGTGACGCCGGATGGCGTCGAGGTCTGGGCCGGCACGCAATGGCCGACGAAGTCCGTGGCCGAGGCCGCGAAGGCCGCGGGCGTCGGTCCGGAGAAGGTCAAGTTCCACACCATGCAGATGGGTGGCGGCTTCGGCCGCCGGGCCTATGTGGAATACGTCGTCGACGCCGTCATGCTGTCGAAGGCGGTCGGCAAGCCGGTGAAGATGATCCAGAGCCGGGAAGACGACCTGCGTGCCGGCAAGTTCCGGCCGCTGACCGCGCAGAAGATCGACGTCGGTCTCGACGCCAACGGCAAGGTCGTCGGCTGGCGGCATCGTATCGCCGCCGAGTCGGTCTATCCTGACCTCTATGGCCAGGCCCGGCTCGACAACGACAAGGGCGTCGACTTTATCGTCATCGCCGGCGCCGACATGCCGTTCTACGATGTGCCCGCGCATGTCGCCGACCACATCTACGAGCAGAACGGCGCGCGCGTTGCGGCGTGGCGCGGCATCGCCGCCGGTTACACCAACTTCGCCATCGAGGCGATGATCGACGATCTGGCGCGGCAGGCCGGCAAGGATCCGGTGGAATACCGGCTGGCTCTGTTCAAGGACCCACGCGGCAAGAAAGTCATCGAGCGCGCGGCCCAGCTTGCCGACTGGGGACGCAAGCGCGAGGGCAGGGCGCTCGGCATCTCGTTCGCCAAGCTGGGCATCCCGCCGGTCGGGTTCTCGATGATCGGAACCGTGGCTGAGATATCGCTCGATCGTCCGTCCGGAAAGATCAAGGTGCATAACCTGTGGTGCGCCGCCGACGTCGGGTTGCCGCTGCAGCCAAGCAACATCGTGGCCCAGATCGAAGGCTCGCTGGTCTTCAGCCTCGGCGCCGCATTGAAGGAGCGGATCACCACCAGGAACGGCCAAGTCGAACAGTCGAACTTCCACGACTACGAAGTGTTGCGGATGTCCGAAATGCCGGAGATCAAGGTGGAGGTCATCAGCAGCGGGCCGATTCCGCTGCCGGTGGGCGAGCTTGCGATCGGCGGACCGATTCCGGCGGTGGCGAACGCGTTCCTCGCGCTTACCGGCAAGCGCCTGACCGCCGCGCCGTTCACGCCGGACCGGGTGAAGAAGGCGCTGGCGTAGGACGTTCGACGAGCATTTCGCCCGCCGCGTTTCGCAAGGGACGCGGCGGGCTTTTTTTGCCGCACGCACGGCGGTTGCGTCGCGTGCCTGGGATGTGCAGGCTGACGTCCAGGTTGCGCATTCATGACGCTTCCGCTTGGGGGAGGTTGCAATGATCTGGCGCCTGAAGTCCCTGCTTTTTTCGCTCGCGTGGGTCGCCCTCCTCGCTGGGGCCGTTCCGGCACCGGCGCAGGATTATCCGAACCGGCCGGTGCGCTGGGTCCTCGGGTTTGCGCCGGGCGGGCCGACCGACATCGTGGTGCGCGTGCTGGGCCAGCACCTGTCGGAGAAATTGGGCCAGCAGTTCGTGATCGAGAACCGTCCCGGCGCCGGCGGCAATCTCGCGACCCAGACGGTGGTGAACGCAGCCCCCGACGGCTACACCATCCTCGCCATCGCCCATGGCAACGCCATCAACGCAACGCTCTACAAGCAGCTGCCGTTCAATTTCATCCGCGACATCGCGCCGGTCGCCGGGATGGTGCAGATGCCGAACGTGCTGGAGGTCCATCCGTCGGTCCCGGCGAGGACCGTCGCGGAGTTCATCGCCTACCTCAAGGCCAACGAAGGCAAGGTCAGTTACGCCTCGGCCGGCAACGGCACGTCGGCGCATCTGGCGGCCGAGCTGTTCAAGGCGATGACCGGCACATCCATGCAGCACGTCCCGTACCGCGGTTCGGGGCCGGCGCTGATCGACATGCTGTCCGGGCAGGTGCACGTGCTTTTCGACACGCTCACGTCGTCGATCCAGCACATCCGGGATGGCAAGCTGCGTGCGCTCGGGGTGACGACCGCCACGCGATCCGCGGCGCTGCCCGACACGCCGACGATCGCCGAGACCGTGCCGGGTTTCGAGTTCACCGCCTGGTTCGGCGTCGGCGTGCCGAAGGGAACGCCCCCCGCGATCGTCGAAAAGCTCAATCGCGAGATCAACGCCGCGCTGAACGACCCCAAGATCAAGGCGCGGTTCGCCGAGCTCGGCGCCGTGCCGTTCGTGGCCACGCCGGCCCAGATGGTGACGCATGTCGCCTCCGAGACCGAAAAGTGGGGCAAGGCGGTGCAATTCTCCGGCGCGAAAGTCGATTGATCCCGGCGCCGCCGCCGCCGGGCTATGGCAAGGGTGCGGTCACGTCGCTATGTTTGCGATAACGACGTGAGGACATTGCCATGGATGACAAGACCCGCACCGAGCTCGAGGCCGCCGTGTACCGGCGGCTGGTGGAGCACCTGCGCAGCCGCACCGACGTGCAGAACATCGACATGATGAATCTCGCCGGCTTCTGCCGCAACTGCCTGTCCAACTGGATGAAGGACGCCGCCGACGCCAAGGGCGTGCCGATGTCCAAGGATCAGAGCCGCGAGATCGTCTACGGCGAGCCGTTCGATCAGTGGAAGGCCAAGCACCAGAAGGAGGCCTCGAAGGAGCAGCAGGCCGCCTTCGAGAAGGCCGCGCCGAAGCACTGATCCAGCATTCCGGGCGCGCCAACGAAACGCGCCAAGGAAACGCGCCAAGGGAAAGAGTTTTGCGTGGCAGAGACGACCCGGCGCATCCATCTCGGCCTGTTTCTGCACGGTGCCGGGCACCATGTGGCCGGATGGCGCTATCCGGGCGCCGAATACGGCGGCGAAAACCTGCCGCATCTGCTGCGGCTGGTGGCGAGCGCCGAGCGCGCCAAGTTCGACATGGTGTTCCTGGCTGACGGGCTGACCACCGACGCGGACACCCACCCCTCGATGGTGTCGCGGCTTGAGCCGCTGAGCGCGCTGTCGGCCTTCGCCATGTCGACCAGCCGGATCGGGCTTGCCGCAACCGCCTCCACGACCTACGGCGAGCCGTTCCACACCGCGCGCGTGTTCGCCACGCTCGACCACCTGAGCCAGGGCCGCGCCGCCTGGAACGCAGTGACCACCTCCTACGCCCGCTCCGCCGCCAACTTCGGTACGGCGCATCCGCCGCACAGCGAACGCTACGCGATCGCCGAGGAGTTCATCGACGTGGTGAAGGGGTTGTGGGACTCCTGGGACGACGGCGCGTTCCCCAAGGACCAGGCGAGCGGCGTCTATGCCGATTCGTCGAAGCTGCATGTCCTCGACCACAAGGGAAAATATTTCTCGGTCAAAGGGCCGCTCAATTCGTCGCGCACGCCGCAGGGCCATCCGATCATCATCCAGTCCGGTTCGTCCGATCCCGGGCAGGCGCTGGCGGCGCGCACCGGCGAGGTCGTGTTCACCGCCCAGCAGACGCTGGAGAGCGCGCAGGAATTCTACCGGAGCCTGAAGGGACGGCTCGCAGCCTTCGGGCGCCGGCCGGAGTCGCTTGCGATCATGCCCGGCTTCCTGCCGGTCATCGGCGGCACCGAGCAGGAGGCGCGCGACAAGCTCGCCACGCTGGACGCCTGGACCGACCGGAGCAAGGCGGTGCCGGTGCTTTCGGACCGGCTCGGCCACGACATTTCGGGCTACGACCTCGATGGGCCGCTGCCGGACCTGCCGGTCTCGCAGCAGTTGCAGAGCCGCGCGAAGCTGCTCACCGAGGTTGCCCGCCGCGACAACCTGACGCTCGGCCAGCTCGCGCAGCTCGTCGCCACCGGCCGCGGCCATCACGTGATGTGCGGCGCGCCCGAGCAGATCGCCGACCGGATGGAAGCCTGGTTCCGCGGCTACGGCGCCGACGGCTTCAACGTCATGCCGCCTTACTTTCCCGGCGGCCTCGACGACTTTGTCACCGGCGTGGTGCCGATCCTGCAGAAGCGCGGCCTTTATCGCACCGACTATGACGGCCCGACGCTGCGCGACCATTTCGGTTTCCCGCGTCCGCCGAACCAGCATCGTGTCGCCGCGTCCCGGCGCGAAAGCGCCCGGGCTTGAAAGCGGATATCGTCAGCAACGCCTTCAGCATCAGGACCAAGCAATGTCTCCCAGAATCGTCGTCGTGCCGCCGTCGTTCGCCGAGATCAACGAGATCGCCCGCGAGATGGCGCCCGCCGGTTTCGACACCGTGATCGTGCGCGGCCAGCCGGAACCCGACGTGCTCGCCACGGCGGAGTACATGGTCTGCTATCCGCACGTGAAGATGTCGGACGCGTTCTATCGCGCGGCGCCGCGACTGAAGCTCGTGCAACTGCTCAGCGCCGGCTACGACGACGTCGATCTGGAGGCGGCGCGCCGCGCCAAGGTTCCGGTGTCCAACAACGGCGGCGCCAACGCGATCTCGGTCTCCGAGCACGCGCTGATGCTGATGTTGGCGGTGTCGCGCCGGGTGGTCTGGCAGCACGGCAATGTCTCGCAGGGCCGCTGGCGCGGCAACGGGCTGGCGCCGCGCATGTACGAGGTGTTCGACAAGACGCTCGGCATCATCGGCCTTGGCACCATCGGCAAGAAGGTGGCGCGGCTCGGGCGCGCATTCGGCATGCGGGTGCAGTATTACGACATCGCGCGCCTGCCCGAGCACGAGGAGGACGCGCTCGGCGTGCGGTTCCGGCTGTTCCGCGAGCTGCTGGGATCGTCCGACATCGTGACGCTGCACGTGCCGCTCAACGATTCGACGCGGCACATGATCGGCGATGCGGAACTGGCGCTGATGCGACCCGAGGCGATCGTGGTCAACACCAGCCGCGGCCCGGTGATCGACGAGCCCGCGCTCTATCGCGCGCTCAGCGCCAACAAGCTGTTCGGCGCCGGCCTCGACGTGTTCGATCAGGAGCCGCCGCCGGCGGACAATCCGCTGCTCAAGCTCGACAACGTGCTGCTGACGTCGCACTTCGCGGGGCCGACCTGGGACAACCACGTCGCCCGCTTCCGCAATGCGTTCGACAACGTGCAGCGGGTGAATCGCGGCGAGCGGCCGCTGTGGGTGGTGCCGGAATTGCTCTGAGCGGCGACGGTGCTCACTCCGTCATCCTGAGGTGCCCGGCGTAACCGGGCCACCGCAAGTCGGCTGTAGCCGACTTGCGCATTGAGAATCCAATCTCGGGTAAACCCGAGATTGGTGGATGCACGGTCCCGATGTTGCAACGGCCGGGCCGTCGACCCTTCGAGGCTCGCTTCGCTCGCACCTCAGGGTGACGGGGATAGACCCTAGCCCATCGCAATCACGATCTTGCCGAAGTGCCCGCTCTGCGTTTGATAAACGTAGGCTTGTTTCGCATCAGCAAACGAGAACACTTTGTCGATCGCAGGCCGCAGTTTGCTCGCAGCCACCGCGCGGTTCATGGCAGCGAACATATCCAGCGAGCCGACGTGGATGCCCTTGAGCGTGATCGCCTTGCGGTTGATGTTGCGCGGGTTGATCGCACCGGCGCCGGCGAGCGAGCCGATCACGTAGATCGAGCCGGCCGGCCGCACCGCGTTCAGCGATTTTTCCAGCGTGTTGGCGCCGCCCACCTCCACCACGTGATCGACGCCGAGGCCGCCGGTGCGCTTGAGCACCTCATGGTCCCAGTCCGGCGTGCTCTTGTAGTTGATGAGTTCGTCGGCGCCAAGCGCCTTGGCCTTGTCCAGCTTGGCGTCGCTGCTCGACATCACGAACACGCGGGCGTGGTGCAGCTTGGCGAACTGGATGCCGAAGCAGGAGACGCCGCCGGTGCCGAGGATCGCGACCGTCTCGCCGGCCTTGATGCCGCCGGCGACCACCAGCGCG
>CAMDEB010000087.1 GCA_945893085.1 Rhodoplanes serenus
AGCTGCAATTGGTGACCATCAAGAACGGCGTCTACATCCAGGGCGCCGACTTCATGGCGGTGTGGAAGGACGGTAAGGAATTGAAGGACATCACCTACCTACAGTCCGGCGTCAAAGACATGCTGGATCAACTGGTGTGGTGGACGGGGGCGCTCAAGACCGCGCGCGAGCAGGACCAACTCGCCGCGGCCGCGTAACCACACCGATCGAACTCGCTCGCATCAACGAGGAGAGAAACATCATGTCCATTCGACCCGTGAAGCGCATCGTCGAGTCCAAGCCGACCGTCGAGGGCGCCGGCGTGAACCTGCGCCGCGCGTTCGGCTTCGGCAACACCAGCGAGTTCGACCCGTTCCTGCTGTTCGACGACTTCCGCAACGACCGCCCCGGCGACTACAGCGCCGGCTTTCCCTGGCATCCGCACCGCAGCATCGAGACCATCACCTATGTGCTCGCCGGTGCGGTTAATCACGGCGATAGCCTGGGCAACAAGGGAACGCTGGGCGCCGGCGACGTGCAGTGGATGACCGCCGGCAGCGGAATCATGCACCAGGAAATGCCGAAGGGTGATTCCTTGGGCCGGATGCACGGCTTCCAGCTCTGGGCCAACCTGCCGAAGTCGCTGAAGATGACGGCGCCGCGCTACCAGGACATCAAGGCCGCTGAGATTCCGGAGGTGATCGACGACGACGGCACCCGCGTGCGTGTGGTGGTCGGCGACTTCTGGGGCAAGCGCGGCCCGGTGGAGGGCGTCGCGGCTGACCCGCGCTATCTCGACGTCTTCGTGTCGCCCGGCAAGCGCAAGACGCTGAAGGTCGAGGTCGATCGTCACGCCTTCGCCTACGTGTTCGAAGGCTCAGGCTCCTTCCGCTCGGCGTCGCAGCCGTTCGGCGTGCTCACCGAGAAGGACGTCGATGGCGTCGAGACGATCGTGCGCGAGCAGACCGGCAACCGTTCGCTGGTGCTGTTCGACTCCGGCGACGAGGTCACGGTGCAGGCCGGCGATCAGGGCATACGGTTCCTGCTGGTGTCCGGCAAGCCGTTGCAGGAGCCGGTCGCGTGGTATGGGCCGATCGTGATGAACACGCAGGCGGAGTTGCAGCAGGCGGTCAGCGAGCTGCGCAACGGGACGTTCATCAAGAGCCGGTAACTCGCTTTACCTCTCCCCGCTTGCGGGGACAGGGGTCACGCGGCCGCGCCATCCCGGCGCAGCCGCGCGATCTCCTCAGGCCCAAACCCGGCCTCGGCCAGCACCGCATCCGTATCCTCGCCGAGTCCCGGCGCCGGTTTGCGGAAAGCGCCCGGCGTCTGCGAAAGCCGCGGCATGATGTTGTGCATCGGCAGCGCACCAAGCTCGGCATCCTCGACATCGACGATGATCCCGCGCTCGCGGAAATGAGGATCAGTCATGGCGTCGGCGATGGTGTAGATCGGCCCCGCGGTCACGCTCGCCTCGCGCATGATCAGCAGCGCCTCGTCGCGGGTCTTGGTCGCGAACCAGGCGCCGACCGCTGCGTCGACCAGCGGGCGATGCTTGACCCGATCTGTATTGGTGCGGAATCGCGGATCGTCGATCATCTCGGCACGGCCGATGATCTCGAAGATGCGCTTCGCCATATTCTGCGTGGAGCCGGACACCGCCACGTACTGCCCGTCCGAGCAGCGATAGACATTGCGCGGCGAGGAGGTGTTGGACGCGCTGCCGACGCGCTCCTTGACCTGGCCGGTGGTGGCGAAGATGCCGGCCTCCGGACCGAGCACCGAGAACATCGATTCCAGCAGCGACAGGTCGATGACCTGTCCTTTTATCTGGCCGCGCGTGCCGTTGTCGCGCGCCCGCAGCGCCGTCGTCACCGCGAACGCGCCGTAAATGCCGGCGATCATGTCGGCCAGCGCCAGCGGCGGCAGCACCGGCTCGCGGTCGGCGAAGCCGGTGCGCGCGGCGAAGCCGCTCATCGCCTCGACCAGCGTGCCGAAGCCGGGCTGCCTGGCGTAGGGCCCGGTCTGGCCGAAGCCGGAGACGCGGGCGACGATCAGGTTCGGGTTTCGCGCCAGCAGGACATCGGGACCGAGGCCCATCTCCTCCAGCGTGCCCGGCCGGTAGTTCTCGATCAGCACGTCCGCGGTCGCGACCAGGCGCAGCAGCGCATCCTTCGCCGCGTCATGGCGGAGATTGAGCACGACCGAGCGCTTGTTGCGGCAGTAGGTTTTCCAGTGCAGCGATTGGCCGTTGTCGCGCCAGTCGCGCAACGGATCGCCCTCGGGCGGCTCGATCTTGATGACGTCGGCGCCGAAGTCGCCGAGCTGGAGCGATAGCATGTTGCCGGCGACCAGCCGCGACAGGTCGAGCACGCGCACGCCCTTGAGCGGCCCCTCGGCGCGCGGATCGAAGCGTATCGGCGTTGTGTTCCCGGCGCCCGGCATCGGCGTGCATCCTAGCCGATGATCGGCACCGGCGCTGCGATCTCGATGCCCTCGCAGCCGATCAGGCAGCGCCAGGCGATTGCCTCGACGCCGCGCGTTCGCGCCCGGTCGAACGCCGCGCCATACTTGGGGTCGATGTCGCGCGCCAGTTGAAAGCGCGTCGCCGAGGCGATCTGGATCAGATAGAGCATCACCGCCCGCGCGCCGGCCTCGACCGCGTTGCCAAGCTCGTCGAGGTGCTTGACCCCGCGTTCGGTTTTCGCGTCCGGAAATTCGGCAAGGCCCGGCGTGCGCATCAGATGCACGTTCTTGATCTCGACGTAGCAGGGCGGCCGCGACGGATCTTCCAGCAGGAAGTCGACCCGCGAGTTCTTGCCGTACCTCACCTCGCGCCGGATGCTGGCGTAGCCCGCAAGCTCCGGGATCGCGCCCGCCGCCAGCGCGGCGCCGACCAGCGGATTGGGATGCCCGGTGTTGACGCCGACGAGCTCTTGGCCGGCGCCGAGGTCGACCTCGATCAATTCCCAACTGTAGGCGAGCTTGCGGCTGGGATTGTCCGATTTCGACAGCCAGACCCGCGATCCGGGCGCCGCGAGCCCGGTCATCGCTCCGGGATTGGCGACGTGGACCGTCAGCGCCTCGCCGCTCTCCAGCACGACATCGGCGAGGAAGCGCTTGTAGCGTTTGACCAGCGTCGCTGGGATGAGGGGAGTGGAGAAGCGCATGACAGTCTCGTGTCCGGGACGCGGTGCATCACGAAGCGCAGCGAAGTGGTGCACCGCAGATCCGGGACCTTATCAAAGGCGGTGTGTGTAACGGTCCCGGGTCTGCAGCGCACCACCAAGAGGTGCTGCGCTGCGCCCGGGACACGAGCCGTGACTCACGCCGCGATCTTGCCGCCCAAATCCTCGTCGATATGCACGCGGATGATCTCGTCGAACGTGCTCTCGACCTTGAAACCCAGTTCGATCGCCCGCTGCGGATCGAACCGGTGCGGCCAGCCGTCGACGATGCGCACGATCAACGCGTCCGGCTCGTGCCGGATGCGGCCGGCGACCTTGTCGCCGGCCAGCTTGCGCAGCGACGCAATCTGCTCGCCCACGGAACAGGTCACACCCGGCATGTTCAGATTGATCCGCGGTCCGAGCTTGGCGCGGTCGAGGCCGGCGGCGTGCATGAGGAAGCCGACCGCCGAGCGCGGGCTCGCGTGCGTGTGCATGACGGTCTCGGCGACCGGCAGGATCGCCTCGTGGCCGGCGAGCGGCTCGCGGATGATGCCGGAGAAGAACCCCGACGCCGCCTTGTTGGGCTTGCCCGGCCGCACGACGATGGAGGGCAGCCGGATGCCGACGCCCTCCAGGATGCCGCGCCGCGTGTAGTCCGCGAGCAGCAGCTCGGTGATCGCCTTCTGGGTGCCGTACGAGGTCAGCGGCGTGAGATGGAAGTCGTCGGGAATGGCGTGCGGGAACGGCGCACCGAACACCGCCATCGAGGATGAGAACACCACGCGCGGCTTGTAGCCGTCGCCGACGGCGCGGATCGCCTCCAGCAGCGCGCGCGAGCCGTCGAGATTGACCCAATAGCCCTTCTCGAAATCGAGCTCGGCTTCGCCGGACACCACGCCGGCCAGATGGAAGATCACGTCCGGCCGTTCCGACACCGCCTTTGCCGCCGTGCCCGGCACGCCCAGATCGGCGGCTCTGGTTTTCACGTGGTCGGAAAAGCTCGCTGGCCGCGCCGGCGCCACGATGTCGAGCAAGGTCAGCTTGTCGATCGCCGCGCCGTTCAACTCCCGTTCCACCACCAATCGCTCGGTGAGCTTGCGGCCGATCATGCCGGCGGCGCCGGTGATGAGAATGTGCATCAACTACTCCCTCTAGTCCTCATCCTGAGGAGCGACCGCAGGTCGCGTCTCGAAGGATGGCCGCAAGTTCATGCTTCGAGACGCGCGGCTGTGCCGCGCTCCTCAGCATGAGGTCATTATTGTTAGACCGCCCAGCCGCCGTCGACCAGATGGATGTGTCCGGTGGTGAACTTCGATTCGTCGGACGCCAGGAACAGCGCCATCAGCGCCACCTCCTCGGCGGCGCCGATCCGGCCCATCGGCTGGCGGTCGATGAAATCCTGCTCCGCGGCCTTCAGCGACTTGCCGGTCCGCTTGGCATGCGCCTTGACCCGGTCGCGGTAGGACGGCGATTCGATGGTGCCCGGGCAGATCGCGTTGACGCGGATGCCCTGGCGAATGAAGTCGATGGCGACCGATTTGGTCAGCCCGATCACCGCGGCCTTGGTGGTGCCGTAGATGTAGCGGTTGGGGACGCCGCGAACCGATGACGCCGCCGACGACATGTTGACGATCGAGCCGCCGCCCTTCTTCAGCATCGCGGGCAGGAAGGCCCGGATCATGCGGTGCATCGACTTCACGTTGAGATCGAACGAAAAATCCCAGTCTTCGTCGGAGCATTCCAGCACCGTGCCGTGGTGTACGTAACCCGCGACGTTCACCAGCACGTCGAGGCCGCCGAACTCCTTGGCGACGGCCTTGGCCAGCGCCTCGATCTGCTTCGGCGCGCGCACGTCGAGACTCAACCGCCGCTTCGCCTTGAGGCCCTTCAGCTTGCTCTCGTCGAGGTCGGTCGCGATCACCACGGCGCCCTCGGCGATGAAGGCTTCGCCGATCGCGCGGCCGATGCCCTGGCCCGCGGCGGTGACCAGCGCGACCTTGCCCTTCAGTCTTCCGGCCATGTTCCCCTCACGCCTGCATCTTGTTCAAGTCGGCGAGGCTCACCTGCTGGTTTCCATCGCTGTCGAAATTCTCCGGCTCCAGCCAACGCTCGAACGCACGCTTACGCGCCGGCCATTCGCTGTCGAGCATCGAGAAATAGGCGTCGTCGCGGCTGCGGCCCTTGGCGATGATGCGCTGGCGCAAGGTGCCCTCGTAGGCGAATCCATAACGCACAGCGGCGGCGCGCGACGGCGCATTGAGCGAATTGCATTTCCACTCGTAGCGGCGATAGCCCAGCATCTCGAAAGCGTAGCGTGCAAGCATGTATTGCGCTTCGGTGCCGAGCCGCGTGCGTTGCAGCGCCGGGCTGTAGACGATGTGCCCGACCTCGATCACGCGCATTACCGGCCTGATCTCCATCAGCGTCGAAAGGCCGACCGCGCGGCCGTCCGCGTCGAGGATCGCGTAGTAATAGGGGTCGGTGAGAGGGACGCGCTCGCGCAGCCAAGCCAGGAATGCCGCGCCGTTGGTGAACGGTCCGTAACTCGAGAGATAGGTCCAGATCTCGTCGTGGCCGCGAAACGCCTCCCAAAGCTCGGGGCCATGGCGGCCGGCGGCCAGCCGTGTGACCGTTCCATAGCGACCCTGCAGCGTGACCGGGCCGGGAAGCTGCGCCGGCGTCGTATCGACCAGCGGTCCGACGGGAAAATCCGTCACGGCTCGCGCTTCTTCCGGTCTTCGCCGAAGAACGCGTTCAGCTCGGCGTTCGACACCACGCCGCCGAAGCCGTCGAATTTTCCGTCGGTGGCGATCTCGCGCGCCGTGCGGATGAACGCATTCATCGCCACCCGCGCCAGCGAGCCACCGACGCTGATGCGGCGCACGCCCATGCCGGCGAGATCGTTGACGGTGAAGCCGAACGGGCCGGAGTTGAGAAAGTTGACCGGCTTGGGCGCGACCGCCTGCACCGTCGCCTCGATCTGCTCGCGGGTCTTGATGCCGGGCGAGTAGAGACAGTCGGCGCCGGCGTCGGCGAAGGCCTTCAGCCGGCGGATGGTCTCGTGCAGGTCGGGACGGCCGCGGATGAAGCCTTCGGTGCGCGCGCAGAACACCACGTCGCCGCCGGCCTTGTCGATCGCGGCGCGTGCCGCCTTTACGCGGGCGAGCGCGAGGTCGAAGTCGTAGAGCGGGATGTTCGGATCGCTGGTCGAATCCTCGATCGACAGTCCGGCGACGCCGGTCTCGATGCAGAGCCGCACGTTCTCGGCCACGCCCGCCGGGTCGTCGGCGAAGCCGCCCTCGAAATCGGCGTTGACCGGAATGTCGGTCGCCTCGACGATCTCGCGCAGATGCTCCAGCACGTCGTCGCGCGACTGCGCGCCGTCGGCGTAGCCCTCCGAATGGGCGAAGCCCGAGCTGGTCGAGGCCAGCGCCTTGAAGCCGAGGCCTTGCAGATAGCGTGCGCTGCCGATGTTCCAGGGATTGGGGATGACGAAGCAGCCGCTCTGGTGCAGCGTGCGGAAGGTGCGGCGCTTGTCGGCGGTAGACGGGCGGGAGGCGGGCATGGGAAAACTCGCGATGTTGGCAGGCCGAGCCTGCCACGGGTGCGCGCGGCGGGACAGCGCATTTCGATGATCGGTGCAATGACCGCGCGTG
This sequence comes from Rhodoplanes serenus, assembly GCA_945893085.1. Taxonomy (GTDB): domain Bacteria; phylum Pseudomonadota; class Alphaproteobacteria; order Rhizobiales; family Xanthobacteraceae; genus Z2-YC6860. The sequence goes on from CAMDEB010000087.1 coordinate 6,806, forward strand.
ATGGAAGGGAGGACGGCTCAGGTGGCGTCAAACATGGACTGCGTTGATTTCGATGCGCTCGAAGAGCGGGCGCGCGAAAAGCTGCCGCCGCCCTCGTTCGCCTTTTGTGCCACCGGCGCCGACGACGAGATCACCGCGGTCGAGAACGTCACCGCGTGGCGGAAGCTGCGTCTGCGGCCGCGGATGCTGCGCGACATCGTCAAGGTCGACACCAGTGTGACCCTGCTGGGCGACCGGGTGGCGACGCCGATCATGGTGGCGCCGACCGGCCGGCATCATCTGTTTCATCCCGAGGGCGAGCGGGCGAGCGCGCGCGGTGCCGCGGCTGCGGGAGCGCTGTTCGTGATGTCGACCAGCGGCGCGACGCTGCTCGAAGATGTCGCCAAAGAGCGCGGCAAGGAACGCGGCGCCGCGCCGCAATGGTTCCAGCTCTACATGCAGCCCGATCGTGCGGCGACCGGCGCGCTGCTCGATCGTTGCGTCAAGGCGGGCTTTAAGGCGCTGGTGCTGACCGTCGATCAGCCAGTGCCGGGCTGGAGTCCGCGTGCCGCGCGCAGCCCGGTCATCGCGTCGCCGAATGTCCGCAGCGTCAACATGGTCGGCCAGCCGATCGCCAAGACCGCCTACGATCCGGACCGCAAGGGCCTGGCGATGTTCCCGACCAACTTCGGCGATCTGGAATGGCTGGTGAAGCGCGCGAACATGCCGGTGGTGGTCAAAGGCGTGCTGCGCGGCGATGACGCAAAACGCTGTGTCGATTGCGGCGTGAAGGGGATCATGGTGTCGAACCACGGTGGCCGGCATATCGACACCACGGTCACCACCGCCGAGGTGATTTCGGAGATCGTCGATGCCATCGGCAAGACCGCCGAGATCTATGTCGACGGCGGCATCCGGCGCGGCACCGACATCGTCAAGGCGCTGGCGCTCGGCGCGCGCGCGGTGCTGGTCGGGCGGCCGCCGCTGTGGGGGCTCTCGATCGACGGCGCCGCCGGCGTGCAGGCGGTGATGGAGCATCTGCAGGACGAGATGGTGCGGGCGATGCGGCTGTGCGGCGCGGCAAGCCTCGCGGCGCTGACGCCTGACCTGGTGGCGAAATGAAGGAGCTTGCGCCGACCGGCACGTTGCGCTTCGGCGTCGTGTTCGCGCCGAAGATTTCCGCGCTGTTCGTCATCAAGGATGCGCAGGGCAACCCGCACGGCATCACCGTCGATCTCGCCAACGAGTTGGCGCAGCATCTTAAGCTGCCGATCGCGTTCACGGTCGCGCCGAACACCGGGCTGGTGACCGACATGCTGGCTAAGGGCGAGATCGACGCCGCGTTCATGCCGGTCGACGAGGAGCGCAAGAAGCGCGTCGACTTCGGCCCGGCCTATTGCCTGGTCGAGAGCACCTATCTGGTCACCGGGCCTTCCGGGCTGAAGACGCTCGCCGACGTCGACCAGCCGTACGTCCGCGTCGTCGGCATCGCCAACACCACGACCATCCGCGCCTCCGGCCGCACGTTGAGGAACACAACGCCGATCGCCGCCACCTCGATCGACGACGCCGTGGCGATGCTGCATGCCGGCAAGGCCGACGCCTTCGCGCTCGGCCGCGACTCGCTGCCGGCGTTCGTTCCGGATTTTCCCGGCTCGCGCATCGTCGACGGCGGCTTCCAGCAGACCGGCATCGCCATCGCCGTGCCGAAGGGCCGGCCGGCCGCGCTCGCCGCGGTCAGCGCGTTCGTGAACCAGGCCAAGGCCTCCGGCAGCGTCCGCCGCGCGCTCGACAAGGCGGGCATGAAGGACGAGCCGGTGGCGCCGTAACAATCCGGTGTCATGGCCGGGCTTGACCCGGCCATCCATCTTTTCGCGAAGGCGATGGACCCCGGGTCAAGCCCGGGGGTGACGACCTGTGCGCGTGGCGAGGCTCAGTGATTATCCCTTGGCACGAACTTCTGCGCCACGCCGCGATACTTCACCGCCGGCTTCAGCACCATGCCGTCGGCGAGCTGGTCGGCCATCGAGCGGAAAATCTCCTGCCACGGCGTCTGGTGTTCGGCGTATTTGTAGCCGCCGGCCTTTTCCAGCGCGGCGCGGCGCTTCGCCAGCTCCGCCTTCGAGATCAGGATATCGGCGGTGCCCTTGTTGAGGTCGATGCGCACGCGGTCGCCGTTCTGGAGCAGCGCCAATCCGCCGCCGGCCGCGGCCTCCGGCGTGGCGTTGAGGATCGAAGGCGAGCCCGAGGTGCCGGACTGCCGCCCGTCGCCGATGCAGGGCAGCGACATGATGCCCCTTTTGATCAGTGCCGCGGGCGGCTGCATGTTCACCACCTCGGCCGAGCCCGGATAGCCGATGGCGCCGACGCCGCGCATGAACAGCAGCGTGTGCTCGTCGATCTTCAGCGCCGGATCGTCGATGCGGTGGTGATAATCCTCCGGCCCGTCGAATACCACGGCGCGGCCCTCGAACGCGTCCTTGTCCTTCGGGTTCGACAGATAGCGTTTGCGGAAATCCTCCGAGATCACGCTGGTCTTCATGATCGCGGAATCGAACAGGTTGCCTTTGAACACCTTGAAGCCGGCGTGTTTTTTCATCGGCTTGCCGTAAGGCTTGATCACATCGGCATCCTGCGCCCTGGCGCGCTTGACGTTGTCGCCCATGGTCTTGCCGTTGATGGTGAGCGCGTCGGCGTGGATGCGCTTGGCCTGGAGCAGCTCATGCATTACCGCCGGCAAGCCGCCGGCGCGGAAATACTCTTCGCCGAGGTAGTGCCCCGCCGGCTGCATGTTGACCAGCAGCGGCACGTCGTAGCCGACCTTCTCCCAATCCTCGATCGTCAACGGCACGCCGACGTGGCGCGCGATCGCGTTGATGTGGATCGGCGCGTTGGTCGAGCCGCCGATCGCCGAATTGGCGACGATGGCGTTCTCGAACGCCTTGCGCGTCAAAATATCGGACGGCTTCAGGTCCTCATGCACGATCTCGACCGCCCGCACGCCGGTGTCGTAGGCGATCTGCCCGCGCTCGCGATACGGCGCCGGGATCGCGGCGCAGCCTGGCAGCGACATTCCGAGCGCTTCCGCCAGCGCGTTCATGGTCGAAGCGGTGCCCATGGTGTTGCAATGGCCGACCGACGGCGCGCTGGCGGCGGCGATGTCGCGGAACTCCTTCTCGTCGATGCGGCCGGCGGCCAATTCCTCGCGCGCCTTCCACACCACCGTGCCGGAGCCGGCGCGCTCGCCCTTCCACCAGCCGTTCAGCATCGGCCCGCCGGACAGAACGATCGCGGGAATGTTCACCGTCGCCGCCGCCATGATCAGCGCCGGCGTGGTCTTGTCGCAGCCGGTCAGCAGCACCACGCCGTCGAGCGGATAGCCGTACAGTACCTCGACCAGGCTCAGGTAGGCGAGGTTCCTATCGAGCGCCGCGGTTGGGCGCTTGCCGGTCTCCTGGATCGGATGGCAGGGGAACTCGAAGGCGATGCCGCCGGCCGAGCGGATGCCCTCGCGCACGCGGTCGGCCAGTTGCAGGTGATGCCGGTTGCACGGCGACAGGTCCGAGCCGGTCTGCGCGATGCCGATGATCGGCTGGCCCGCGGTCAGCTCCTTGGTCGTGAGGCCGTAGTTGAGGTAGCGCTCGAGGTAGAGCGCGGTCATGCCTGGATTGTCCGGATTGTCGAACCAGAGCTGCGAGCGCAGGTTCTTGCCGCGCGGGGCCAGGGTTTTGGTCTTCTTCGCCATGACGGTTCCTCGGTATTTCGGGTCGCCGCCATCTTACAGATAGGGTCGCGTAAAACACCCTCCACATGCCGATATTCCGACACCGGCTTGTGATCGATGGGCGCCAATCCGGCCTTGCGCCGTGCATCGGACAGGAGGAACGTGGTGATCCATCGAGGTGGTCAACATGACATCGCGTTTCGCCAAGATGCTCATCGCCGCTGCCGGTCTCGCCGTCGGCATCGTGCTGGTGCTCCCGGTCACGGCCGACGCCGCGAAGGCGCGCAAGCATCGCAAGTCCGTCGCGACGCAGCAGAGCACTGTCCTCGCGAACGCCCGCACCCGGGGCGAAAACCTGTTCATGCGCGGCCCTCTCGTGTCGAGTCGGGAGTATCTCGGCGACGATCCGGACCCCTTCATCCGCCTGCAGCTCTATCGCGATCTGGGCGCCCGCTACGGCGGCGCCGAGTGAGCACCGGGATCGTTTGATTTCGGCTTGCGGATGCAGTGAACTGTGCCGCCAAACAGGGGGCGCGCCGGATCACAATGTTGAATCAGCTTCTGGCCGGCGGTCTGGTCAGCTTCATCAATTTTGGTATCCACGCGGTGATGACCGGGTTGATCGTGGTGGTGACGCGGCATATCGCCGGCCGAACCGATGACCTGCATGTCTTCATGCGCCTCACCGCTTTGCTCATGGTCACGGTGATCGTGCTGATGGCGACGCACGTTGCCGAGATCGCGCTGTGGGCCGGCTTCATGACGCTCGCGGGTATCACGGCGCCGAACATTGGCGTATTCGAATTTGCCTTTGAAAATTATGTGGCGCTGGGATACGGCGACGTGGTTGCCGGCGGCGGCTGGCGCCTGATCGGCCCGATCATGGCGCTCAACGGCCTGCTGCTGATCGGCTGGTCGGTCGCGATCATCTTCGAGGTCATGAAAATGGCCAACGTTCAGATCGGACGCCCCGAGAAACGCTCCCGTTGACGAGCGGCCGGTCGCTGCGGCTAATAGCGACAACAAGACTGCACGGGAAACGCCAAGGAAGCCCAACATGCTGAAAACCATCGCGGCCTTCGACCGCATCGGCGAGGAGAATGCCTTCGCCGTGCTCGCCCGCGCCAACGCGCTGATCGCGCAGGGCCGCGACATCATCAACCTCGGCATCGGCCAGCCGGACTTCCGCACCCCGGAGTTCATCGTCGAGGCGGCGATCAAGGCGCTGCGCGACGGCCACCACGGCTACACGGCCGCGAACGGCATCGTGCCGTTGCGCGAGGCGGTGGCCGCGGACCTGCACAAGCGCTTCAAGGTCGAGGTGTCGCCGGGCAGCGTGATGATCATGCCGGGCGGCAAGCCGACCATGTTCATGGCGATCCTGATGTTCGGCGAGCCCGGCGCCGACATCCTGTATCCGGATCCCGGCTTTCCCATTTACCGCTCGATGATTGAGTTCACCGGCGCGCGGCCGATCCCGGTGCCGATCCGCGAGGAGAACGGCTTCGCGTTCTCCGCCGAAGAGACGCTGAAGCTGATCACGCCGCAGACCCGGCTCTTGATGCTGAACTCGCCGGCCAATCCGACCGGCGGCGTCACGCCGAAATCCGAGGTCGACAAGCTGGTCGCGGGGCTGGAGAAGTTTCCCGACGTCTGCGTGATGTCGGACGAGATCTACGATCACATGACCTACGACGGCGAGAAGCACGTCTGCCTGCTGTCGTATCCCTCGCTCCGCGACCGGCTGATCCTGCTCAACGGCTGGTCGAAGACCTACGCCATGACCGGCTGGCGGCTCGGCTACGCGGTCTATCCGCCGAAACTCTACGAATACGCGCGCAAGCTCGCGGTGAATCTGCACTCCTGCGTCAACGCCTCAGCGCAATACGCCGGGCTCGCGGCGCTGAAAGGGCCGCAGGACGAGGTGCACAAGATGATCGCCGAGTTCGACAAGCGGCGGAAGGTCGTCACCGACGGGCTCAACAAGCTGCCCGGCGTGTCCTGCGCGGTGCCGAAGGGCGCGTTCTACGCGTTCCCGAACGTCAAGCGCACCGGCTGGAAGGCGAAGGAGCTGGCGACCGCGCTGCTTGACGACGCCGGCGTCGCGATCATCGGCGGGCCGGACTTCGGCATCCTCGGCGAGGGCTACGTGCGGCTGTCGTATGCCAACTCGACCGAGAACATCCTCAAGGCGCTGGACCGGATGGGCGAGTTCCTGGCGAAGCGGAAGGCGGCTTAG
>CAMDEB010000088.1 GCA_945893085.1 Rhodoplanes serenus
CAAGCGCCGAAGCCACTACATCGAAGCTGCGGTCGGGAAACGGCAGCGTCTGCGCATCCGCAACACGAAAGTCCGCCCGCTGCGCGACCGGCTGCTTGCGGACGTAGTCGATCTGCGCCTCCGCCGGATCAATGGCGGTTACCGTCGCCGGCGAGCGCGTGTCCAACACCAGTTCTGTGAACACGCCGGTGCCGCAGCCGACATCGAGCCAGCGCGCGTCCCTGGGCGGCGCCAGCCATTCGAGGAAAGTCTCGCCGACGGCATGGCTCCAGCGCCCCATGAAGCGCTCGTAGGCCGCGCCATCGTTGAAGGTGACCGTTGTGTCCGCCATTTTAGCCCCCTGCCCGCGCGCACCAAAATGCAAGACTACACTGGGACGCTGGTCGCGTCGTAGGTGAACAGCCACTCGTAGCGCTGCTTCACCTTCTCCTCCTGCCACTCGCGGGTGACATAGGCGTCGGCGCCCGCGGCATGCGCCATATCCGGATTGTGGAAGCGCTTGCCGTTTTCGATCGAGCCCTGCACCACCTTGTTGGCGCGCTCGCGGCGCGCCGCTTCGTAGCGGTGCAGGCCGGCAGCCGGATCGGCTGGCTCCAGTTTCAGGCAGCGCGCCAGCACCATCGCGTCCTCCAGCGCCATCACCGCGCCTTGCGCCAGCATCGGCAGCATGGAGTGGCACGCGTCGCCCAGCAGCGTGACACGGCCCTTGGTCCAGCTTTGCATCGGTGGCCGCGAGAACAGCGCCCACTTGTAGGGAACGTCGACGCTGCGGATGCAGGCGTGGATGTCGGAATGCCAGTTGCGGAAGTCGTTGGCGAACTCGTCCTTGGTGCCCTGCACGGTCCAGGACTCGACGCGCCAGTCGTCGCGCTCCAGCAGGCCGACGAAATTGAGCAGCGCACCGCCGCGCACCGGATAGTGCACCACATGGCCGCCCGGCCCGACCCAGTTGGTGCCGACGTCCATCTTCACGCCGGGCGGCACCTTGTCGCGCGGCACCAGCCCGCGCCAGGCGACGATGCCGGTGAACTCCGGACGGTCGGCGCCGAACAGGCACGCGCGCACCCGCGACTGCACGCCGTCGGCGCCGATCGCGACCGCGGCGCGCACCGGCTCGCCGGCCTCGAAGGCGATCTCGACATGTTCGGCATTCTGCGTCAGGCCGACGCACTTGCGGTTGAGATGCAGCGCGTCGGGCTTCTCGCGCCGGATCGCATCGACCAGCACGGTGTGCAGGTCGCCGCGATGAAACATCATGTAGGGCGAGCCGTAGCGCTCGACCGAGACCGCGCCGAGATCAAACAGCTTCCAGGTCTGGCCCGTGCTCCAGAGCCTAATCTCTTTGCCGGCGACGATCACGCCGACCCGTTCGATCGCCTCGCCGAGACCGAGCGCATAGAGCACGCGCGTGCCGTTCGAGCTGATCTGCACGCCCGCACCCAATTCCTTGAGCTCCGGCGCCTGCTCGTAGACATCGACCTCGATGCCCTGCCGGAGCAAGGCGAGCGCGGCGGCCAGTCCGCCGATGCCGCCGCCCAGGATCGCGATCTTGTCCCCTGCCGCCATGCGCTATCTCAAAACTCCGTCATGCCCGGTCTTGTGTCAGGCCTCCACGTCTTACTACCCTATCAACAAGACGTGGATGGCCGGGACAAGCCCGGCCATGACCGAGGGAGGGCACATGACAGGCATTCGCGCAGTGCTGATTGCAGTCCTGGCGCTCTCGGGACTCGCTGGTTCGTTTGCGCCTGCCCTCGCCCAAACCTATCCGACCAAGCCGATCCGGCTGATCGTGCCGTTTCCGCCGGGCGGCCCGATCGACGTCATGGGCCGGCTGATCGCGCAGCGGCTGGCGCCGACCTTCGGTCAGATGGTCGTTGAAAACCGGCCCGGTGCCGGCGGCACCATCGCCTCAAAGTCCGTGGCAGGCTCCGAGCCCGACGGTTACACGCTGATGGTCGCCACCAGCACGACCATGGGCGTCAGTCCGAACCTGTACAAGAACATCGACTACGACCCGATCAAGAGCTTCGCGCCGATCGCGATGATCTCCAGTTCGCCGTTCGTGCTGGTGGTGCGGCCCGACCTGCCGGTGCGCTCGCCGCAGGAGCTGATCGCCTATGCCAAGGCCAATCCCGGCAAGCTGAACTTCGGCTTTCCGACCGGTACGCTGCCGCATCTCACCGGCGAGCTGTTCAAGCTGCGCGCCGGCCTCAACATCGTGTCGATCCCCTACAAGGGCGCGGCTGCCACCATCACCGATCTGATCGCCGGACAGATCGACATGGCGTTCGAGCCGACGCAGGTGCTGCTCAGCCACATCCACGATGCCAAGGTCCGTCCGATCGGCATCACCAGCGCCGCGCGCAATCCGCAGATCCCCGATGTGCCGACGCTCGCCGAAAGCGGCCTGCCGGGTTTCGTGTCGGTGTCCTGGACCGGCCTCGTGGCGCCGGCCGGCACGCCTGAGGCGATCATCGCCAGGCTCAACGCCGCGGTCGGCGCCGAACTGCAATCGCCGGAGATGAAGGCGACCATGACCCGGCTCGGCGTCGACACCAGGCCGGGACCGCCGCAGGAGTTCGCCGCCTTCATCGCCGAGGAAATTCCGAAATGGGCCGAGGTGATCAAATCGTCCGGCATGAAACTGCAATGAACGGAACAGCCATGATCGGCAGACGCACGCTCCTGGCGACCGCCGCGCTGGCGCTCGGCCTCCTGGCCGGCGGCGCGCAGGCGCAGGACCGCTATCCGAACCGGCCGATCAGGCTGGTGGTGCCGTTCCCGCCCGGCGGGCCGGCCGACGTGATGGGCCGGCTGATCGTGCAGCGGCTGTCGATGACGCTTGGCCAGGTGATCATCGAAAACCGCCCGGGCGCCGGCGGCACGCTCGCCGGCAAGGCGGTCGCCACCGCCGAGCCCGACGGCTACACGCTGCTGCTCGGCGGCGCCGGCGCGCTGGCGATCGGCCCCGCGCTCTATCCGAACAGCGGCCTCGATCCGCGCGCCGCCTTCGTGCCGGTGGCGATGATCTCGAGCACGCCCTACGTGATGATCGGGGCGATGAACACGCCGTTCAAGACGGTGCCGGAGCTGCTGGTCTATGCCCGGGCCAATCCCGGCAAGCTCACCTTCGGCGTGCCGAACGGCGCGCCGCCGCACATGCTGGCGGAGATGTTCAAGGCCAGGACCGGCACCGATATCCTGGTCGTGCCCTATCGCGGCGCCTCGACGCTGATCACCGACATGATCGCCGGCCGGATCCATATCGGCTTCGAGACCACCTCGGTGATGCTCGGCCACATCAGCGAAGGCAAGACCCGCGGCCTCGCCCTGCTGCGGGCCGCGCGGATGCCGGAGCTGGCCGACCTGCCGACGATGCGAGAGAGCGGCGTCGACATGGTCGCATCGTCGTGGATCAACATCGTCGCCCCGGTCGGCACGCCGCCGGCGATCGTCGGCCGGCTGCGCTCGGAGATCACCGCCGGCATGCGTTCCGCGGACATCGCCGACAAGCTGAAGATGCTCGGCGCGGATGCCACCTTCATGACGGAACAGGAGATGGCGGCATTCATCGCCGAGGAATACCTGCGCATCGGCATTCTGATGCGCGCGGCCAACGTCAAGGGAGAGTGAGCGGTGCCACGGCTCGCCGGTCTTGGTTTTTCCATGCTGCTGGCGCTCGGCGCGGCCGGCATCGCACGGGCGCAGAACGCGCCGACCCCGCAGGAGGTGCGCATCTATGCCGGGCTGCACGAGGCCGCGGCCAAGGGCGACGTGGCCGAGATCGAGAGGCTGATCGCCGAGGGCGAGAGGCCGAACATCCAGGATTCCAAGAGCCGCACGCCGCTGCATGTCGCGGCCTATTTCAAGCATCACGCGGCGGCGCGCGCGCTGCTCAAGCTCGGCGCCAACCCGAATGCGCTGGAGATCGACAAATACGACATCATCACCATCGCCTCGGTGGCAAACGACATCGAGATGCTCAAGGTCGCGATCGAAGGCGGCGCCAGCGCCCGCAACATCACCAGCCGCTACGACGGCACCGCGCTGATCGCCGCCGCCCATCTCGGCCACGCCGAGGTGGTGCGCATCCTGATCGCGGCGAAGGCGCCGCTCAACCACGTCAACAATCTCGGCTGGACCGCGCTGATGGAATCGATCGTGCTCGGCAACGGCGGCACCAACCACACCAACACGCTGAAGGCGCTGGTCGAGGCCGGCGCCGACGTCAACATTCCCGACCGGCAAGGCATCACGCCGCTCAGCCACGCCCGAAGGCGCGGCTATTCCGAGATGGCGCGGGTGCTGGAAATGGCCGGAGCGAGGTAGCCAGAGTGTCGTTCGACAAGATTGGATTTGCCGAAGCCCAGAGCGGAGCCAGACTCGAGCTCGGCCTCGCGCTGTCGGACAACGAGAACACCAGGCCGCTGCGCGACGGCGAGGTCACGGCCCAGGGCGTGCGCCTGCTGCCAACCGCCGTGCACCCATCGGAGATGTTCTGGCGGCAGCTCAAGTTCGGCGATTTCGACATCTCCGAAATGTCGATGTCGTCGCTGACGATCGCGACCTCGCACGGGCCGACGCCGTGGGTGGCGCTGCCGGTGTTCACCTCGCGCGAGTTCTTCCACACCCGCATCCTGGTGCGCGCCGATGCCGGCATCAACCAGCCGTCGGATTTGCGCGGCAAGCGCGTCGGCGTGCCGGAGTATCAGCAGACCGCGGCGATCTGGGGCCGCGGCGCGCTGCAGCACGAGTTCGGCATAGAACCACGCGAGATCGAGTGGTTCATGGAGCGCACGCCGGACAAGAGCCACGGCGGCGCGACCGCGTTCAAGCCGCCCGCTGGCGTGACGGTGAACCAGATTCCGGCGGCCAAGAACATCGGCGAGATGCTGCTGGCCGGCGAGCTCGACGCCACCCTGCTCTATCTGACCAACCTCAATCTGGTCGATCGCAGCCGGGTCGATCTCACCTCGGATGCGCGATTCAAATACCTGTTCGCCGACCGCAAGGCCGAAGGCCGGCGCTATTTCGCCAAGACCGGCATCTATCCGATCAACCACGCGGTGGTGGTGCGGCGGACGCTGCTGGAGCAGCATCCCTGGCTGGCGCTCAACCTCTATCACGGCTTCGTCGCGGCCCGCGCCGAGGTGCTGCGGCGCGGCCAGGCGATGCTGAAATCCTATGATGAGCTTGGCCTTTTGAACGACGAAGCCGCCCGCGCGCTGGCGGGCGATCCGATGGCCTATGGCATCAAGGCCAACAAGCACGTGCTCGAGATCATCATGGAGTACGTCCACGCCCAGGGGCTGACGGGGCGCCGGATGGGCCTCAAGGAGCTGTTCGCCCCGAGCACGCTCGACCTCTAAACCGGGCTTGCGTTAACCATCTAACTGGCGGAAACTATTGATAATCCTGGAACCGCCGCGGGAGGCCGCGGCGGCGAAATTGGGGAAGGAGTGGTGATGCGTAACCTCATTCGCGGTGTTGCAATGGCGGTGCTGCTGGCAGCAGCGCCGCTTGGATCCAAACCGGCTCAGGCCATGGCGCTGCCGGCTCCCGCGGCCCTCAAGGCCGCTGCCGAGCAGCTCAACGTCGTCGAGACCGTGTCGTGCGGATACGAACGTTGCGGCTATTACGACTGCGGCGGGCGCTGCAGCCGGCCGGTCTACTCGTACCGGTCGACGATGTACTATCCGCCGGAGTTCCGGCCGCGCTATCGGAGCTACTATCGTCCGTACTATCGCTCCTACGGTTACGATCGACCGTACTACCGGTCCTACAGCCATTACCGGCCGTACTACCGCTCTTACAATTACGACCGGCCGTATTACCGGCCGTACTGGAACTCTCCGTCAACGCAGTCCGCGTTCGGTCCGCGCTACCGATATCTCGGGCGCGGCGACTGGTATGACACCGCCAACGTCTGGAACTGACAGGCTGCGGAACAGGCGCGAGGCGGGCTGAGAGCCCGCCTTAGCCGCCGTTCTCGGTCTCGCCTTCCTCGCTCAGTCGCTCGACCGAGACCACGCGCTCGCCCTCGGCGGTGTCGAACACGATCACGCCCTGCGTCGAGCGCCCGGCGATGCGGATGCCGTTGATCGGGCAGCGGATCAATTGTCCGCCGTCGGTCACCAGCATGATCTGATCGCTCTCCTCGATCGGGAACGAAGCGACGAGACGGCCGTTCTTGCCGGTCACCGACATCGCGACGATGCCTTTGCCGCCGCGGCCGGTGGTGCGGTACTCGTAGGACGAGGTGCGCTTGCCGAAGCCGAATTCGGAGATCGTCAGCACGAACTGCTCGGCCGCCGACAGATCGACGTAGCGCTTCTCGCCGAGTTCGATTGCGCCGGCTGCCTCGGTCGTCTCCTCCGCGTCCGCCACAACCTCCTCCGGTTCGTCGCCGCTGCTGCGCCGGACCGCGCTGGCGCGCTTGAGGTAGGCCGCGCGCTCCTCGGCGTTGGCGTCGAGATGCCGCAGGATCGACTGCGAGATCACCTTGTCGCCGTCTGCGAGGTTGATGCCGCGCACGCCCATCGAGGTGCGGCCCTGGAACACCCGCACGTCGGTGACCGGGAAGCGGATGCACTGGCCGGCCGCCGTGGTCAGCAGCACGTCGTCCTTCTCGGTGCAGATCTGCACGTCGAGGATCGCCTCGCCGTCGTCGAGCTTCATGGCGATGATGCCGGAGCGCCGCACGTCGACGAAATCCGACAGCTTGTTGCGCCGGACCGTGCCGCGCGTGGTGGCGAACATTACGTCGAAGTCGCCCCAGGTCTTCTCGTCCTCGGGCAGCGGCAGGATCGTGGTGATCAACTCGCCCTGCTCGATCGGCAGGATGTTGATCAGCGGCTTGCCGCGCGCTTGCGGCGCCGCCTGCGGCAGCCGCCAGACCTTCTCCTTGTAGACGCGGCCCTTCGACGAGAAGAACAGCACCGGCGTGTGGGTCGAGGCGACGAACAGCCGGTTGACGAAATCCTCGTCGCGGGTCTGCATGCCGGCGCGGCCCTTGCCGCCGCGCTTCTGCGCGCGATAGGTCGAGAGCGGCACGCGCTTGACGTAACCGACGTGCGAGACGGTGACGACCATGTCCTCGCGCTGGATCAGGTCCTCGTCCTCCATCTCGCCTTCCTGGTCGGCGATGACGGTGCGGCGCGGGGTGGCGAACTCGGCTTTGACCGCCTTGAGCTCGTCCTTGACGATGGTCTGGATGCGCGCCCGTGAGCGCAGGATGTCGAGATAATCGGCGATCTCGGTGGCGAGCTTGTCGAGCTCGTCCTTGATCTCGTCACGGCCGAGCGCGGTGAGCCGCTGCAGCCGTAGATCGAGGATCGCCTTGGTCTGTTCGGCGGTCAGCCGGGCGGTGCCGGCGGGCGAGATGCGGTGGCGCGGATCGTCGATCAGCGCGATCAGCGCGGCGGCGGTGGTCGCGGGCCAGTCGCGGCCCATCAGCGCCTCGCGCGCCTCGTTGGCGTCCTTCGAGGCACGGATCAGCTTGATCACGTCGTCAATATTGCCGACCGCGATCGCGAGGCCGACGAGGATATGCGCGCGGTCGCGAGCCTTGTTGAGCAGATGCTTGGTGCGCCGCGACACCACCACCTCGCGGAAGGCGATGAACGCCGTCAGCAGGTCCTTCAGGTTCATCACCAGCGGACGGCCACCGTCGAGCGCCACCACGTTGGCGCCGAAGGTCGATTGCAGCGGCGTGAAGCGATAGAGCTGATTGAGCACCACGTCCGGCATGGCGTCGCGCTTGAGCTCGATCACCACGCGGTAGCCGTCGCGGTCGGACTCGTCGCGCAGCTCGGCGATGCCCTCGATCTTCTTCTCGCGCACCAGCTCGCCGATGCGCTCGACCATCGACGCCTTGTTCACCTGGTAGGGAATCTCGCTGATGATGATCGCTTCGCGTTCCTTGCGGATGGTCTCGATCTCGACCTTGCCGCGCATCACGATCGAGCCGCGGCCGAGATGATAGGCCGACCGGATGCCCTGGCGGCCGAGGATGATGCCGCCGGTCGGGAAGTCGGGACCGGGAACGATGTTGATCAGGTCGTCGATGCTGGTCGCCGGATCGTCGATCAGCACGATGCAGGCGTCGACCACCTCGCCCAGATTGTGCGGCGGGATGTTGGTCGCCATGCCGACCGCGATGCCGCCGGCGCCGTTGACCAGAAGATTGGGAAAGCGCGCCGGCATCACCGCCGGCTCGTGCTCGTTGCCGTCGTAGTTCGGCTGGAAATCGACGGTGTCGAGATCGATATCGGCCAGGATCGCCATCGCCGGCTTGGCGAGACGGCATTCGGTGTAGCGCATGGCCGCCGCCGGATCGCCGTCGACCGAGCCGAAGTTGCCCTGCCCGTCGATCAGCGGCAGGCGCATGGAGAAGTCCTGCGCCATGCGCACCAGCGCGTCGTAGATCGCGCTGTCGCCGTGCGGGTGATATTTGCCCATCACGTCGCCGACCACGCGCGCCGATTTCACGTATTTCTTGTCGGGCGTGTGGCCCTGCTCGTGCATCGAATACAGGATCCGCCGATGCACCGGCTTGAGGCCGTCGCGCACGTCGGGCAGTGCGCGCGACACGATCACGCTCATGGCGTAATCGAGGTACGAACGCTTCATCTCATCCGTGATCGACACGGGGCGCACGTCCGAGGGCGGCGATTCCCCCCCGGATGAAGGATTTTCAACGTCTGACAATGGCAAAATTCCTACAGGATTCTGGACACGGTTTCGGACGAATCCGGTGCCGATTGGCTTAGCTGATTCATCCTCCGGATGCCACCCGAAAGCGCATTCCACAGGTATGATTTTCTGTATTCATTTCAAGGCCTTGCAGGTGGCTCGGGCGGCTCGGGCGAGGCTGCCACGGCATTGCCACATCCGCTCTGAAAAGCGCGCCGCGGCAAGCCCCGGTTGACCGGCCCCCGTCGCCCGGATACGCCGCTGCGATGCCGCTGGAATTCTTCATCTCCGCACTGGTCACGCTCCTGGTCGTGGTCGATCCGGTCGGGCTCGCGCCGACCTTTCTCGCGGTCACCGAAGGGCTGTCGGCAAAGCAACGCCGCGAGGTGGCGCTGCGCGCCTCGCTGATCGCCGCAGCGATCCTGATCGGCACCGCCCTGGTCGGCGACTGGCTGTTGCGGCAGCTCGGGATCACGCTGCCCGCGTTCCGCATCGCCGGCGGCCTGCTGCTGTTCGCGATCGCCTTCGAGATGGTGTTCGCGTTCCGCATGAAGCGCGAGTCCCAGGCCGCGGAAGACGCGCTCGAAGAGCACGTCCATCACATCGCGGCATTCCCGCTGGCGATCCCGCTGCTGGCCGGACCCGGCGCCATCACCGCCACCGTGCTGCTGGCCGGCCAGGCCGCGGCGCGGCCGCTGGCGTGGGCGCTGCTACTCGGCGTGATCGTGCTGGTGGCCGCGGCGAGCCTTGCGTCTTTTCTGCTGGCCGAGCGGATCGGCAAGCTCATGGGCATCACCGGCAATCTGGTGCTGTCGCGGCTGCTCGGCGTGATCCTCGCCGCGCTCGCGGTGCAGTACGTGATCGACGGCGTGCGCCAGGTGTGGGGCGGTTGAGTGGGGGGCGGATAGCGCGAGGTTTCAGGGCCCGAACGTCACCGCGTGCATGATGCGGCCCGGCACGAAGGTGAACAGTCCGGCGACCACCAACCCTCCGGTAAAGATGGAGATCATGGCCCAGCGGTGCTGCTGCACGGCGTGCCGCCGCGCATGCCAAACCGCGAGCGGCAGGGTCACCAGCGTGAAGATCGCCAGCAGATGGATCGGGCTCCAGGGCCCCCACAGCCGGATCTCGTGAATGAAGAACGCCGAGATGCCGACGCCAACCATCAGCACCACCCAGGTCCAGCCCACGGTGCGATGGGGGATGGTGCCCTTGGGCGCCGCGAACTGCACCAGGCCGAGCGTAAACGCCGCCATCGCCGCGAAGGCGTGGAGCTGGATTGCGAGGCTGGCGTTCAGCAGGGGCGAGAGACTCATGGTGCAAGGCTTACGGCAGCAGCATCACGGGTTTCCAGACGAAGTGGCGCAAAATGATAGCCGACAGACCGTCCGGCGAACTGGGCGGTGCGCGCGTAGGTCGGCCCCGCCGTCACCGCCAAGCCCGCGCCGAAGCCGGTTCCGCCAATGACAAAGGTGTGGAACTCGCCATTCTCGCCGCAACGGTCCACCGCCGGCGGCAGTGCGGCAAGAAAAGCGCGATCGAACATGCGACCGCAAAATTCGCCGGCGAGAAAGCGGTCGTCGGTCGTCACCACGATGGCTTTGATGCCGTGTCCGAACATCTCTTCGACCAAGACGGCGCGGTCCTGCTGCCATAGCGGCAGTTCGGCCGCGACGCCGGCGGCGGCGCAGACCCGCTCCTCGAAAGCGCGATGATCAGGAATGTCGATGTCGCCGAAGATAACGGTGTCGACGCCGCGCCGGCTGAGCTCACGCAACGCAGCAATCAGACGCTCCTCGTAATCTTGCCACGGCGCCTGTGCCGCGACCGGCTCGAGCTTGAGCGCGCGCGCCTGCAGCGTCATCAGCTCCGGCGGGACCGCGTGCGAGCGCGACCGTGTGCCGTCCTCGTCGAACATGGTGAGGGCGTAGCGCACCTCGCGGCCAGCGGCGCGAGCCCGTGCGAGAGCAAGCCAGCCGTCCTTGCCGCCGCTCCACGAAATCGCAGCTGTCATCCGTATCCGCTTCCGATCAACCCGGAGCGCAACAGCGGGGACGACGCTCCCAAGCGCTAGAACGGAATCTCGTCGTCCATGTCGTCGCGCTTGCCGCCGGCCATCGCGGGCTTGCGCGCCGGGCTGCTCGCGCCGCGCGAGCCGAACTCGTCGCCGTCGCCGGTGTCCGCGCCGCTGCCGCCGCCGCTCCGGGTGTCGAGCATGGTCAGCGTGGAGTTGAAGTTCTGCAGCACGACTTCGGTCGAATATTTGTCGTTGCCGTCCTTGTCCTGCCATTTGCGCGTCTGCAGCGAGCCCTCGAGATAAACCTTCGAGCCCTTCTTGAGATATTGCTCGGCGATCTTGCAGAGCCCCTCGCTGAAGATCACCACGCGGTGCCACTCGGTCTTTTCCTTGCGCTCGCCGGTCGCCTTATCGCGCCAGCTTTCCGAGGTGGCGACGCTGAGGTTTGCGATCGGCCTGCCGTCCTGGGTGCGACGGATTTCCGGATCCTTGCCGAGGTTGCCGACCAGAATGACCTTGTTGACCGAACCTGCCATGACCCTCTCCCGCTTCGCCTCGTTTCGACCTGCCGCGTTTTGCGGGTGTCGCGACTGAACCTAGTGCGCAGTCCGCGCACCACAAGCGCGTTCGCGGTTATCCACAAAGGCGAGTTGCGGCCCGCGCGAATGCATGTTCTCTTTTTGTTCTTATCACGGCATTCCGCCCGATGGCAAGCGGGGACTGGTTTTCCACCGCAACCCACAGCATCGGCCTGAGATTTCGAGGCCGCCGGGGCGCCGTCATTCTGCGGTGCGACCGCACTTTTTCGACACCGGACCGCCGCGACTCACGTAATCCACAAAGCTGAGCGATTCCTGAGCGTTGCGTTCGACAGATCGCGTGAACCGACCGGGAGACACAATGTTCAAAAAACTGCTGCTTGCGAGCGCCGGGTTCCTGGCGCTTGCGACGGCGTCGGCGGCAGCCGCCGACATGCCGCCATCGCTGCCGATGCCGCGCGCACCGGCCTCTTACGTCCCGTTCTTCACCTGGACCGGACTCTATATATCGGCATCAATGCCGGATACGGCTGGGGCCGGTCGAACTGGACCGACACCGTCACCAACGTTTCGACGGGCAATTTCAACGTCACCGGCCCACAGGTTGGCGGCACGCTCGGCTACAACATGCAGGCCGGCAACATCGTGTTCGGGCTCGAAACCGATCTCGACTGGAGCGGTATCAAGGGCAGCACGACGACCAACTGCGCCGTGAGCTGCGAAACCAAGAACACCTGGCTCGGAACCGCGCGCGGGCGCATCGGCTATGCATTCGACCGCTTCCTGCCCTACATCGGCGGCGGCATGGCTTACGGCGGCCTCAGGGTTTCCGACGGCGGCGCCTCGGCCAGCGCCACCAAGATCGGCTGGGCGCTGGGCGGCGGCATGGAATACGCCTTCATGGGCGGCTGGTCGGCCAAGCTCGAATATATCTACGTCGACCTCGGCAAGGCGCGCTGCGACGCCGCCTGCTCGGGCGCGAACCCGTTCGACGTGAAGTTCAATGCCAACATCATGCGGGCCGGCATCAACTACAAGTTCTGATCGCCGCCGCGGACCCGATGCACGAAGGGGCCGGCTTTCAGCCGGCCCCTTTTTCGTTTGGGGCGATATCGAGGATTTTCAACCGTTTTTCGCCGGCCGGACTGGCGAAACTGCGCCGTTCTTACTACGTTCCGAGCTGACGCCGTACTTCAGACGCGGCCCTTGAACGCCGCCACAGCCAGCTCCAAGCCCGCTCCATGAACGATCTCTTCGACAAGAGCCGGCGCGCCGGCGCCCGAGTTTCCGACACGCGCGCCAGGGAGGCGCGCGCCGATGCCCGCGTGATCACCATCCGCGGCGCGCGCGAGCACAACCTCAAGAACATCGACGTCACCATCCCGCGCGACCAGCTGGTGGTGTTCACCGGCCTCTCCGGCTCGGGCAAATCCTCGCTCGCCTTCGACAC